>NZ_SZVK01000005.1:0-134567 GCF_005280595.1 Escherichia sp. MR
GTCCATTTCCGCGCAGACGATGACGTCACTGCCCGGCTGTATGCGCGAGGTTACCGACTGCGGCCTGAGTTTTTTAAGTGACGTAAAATCGTGTTGAGGCCAACGCCCATAATGCGGGCAGTTGCCCGGCATCCAACGCCATTCATGGCCATATCAATGATTTTCTGGTGCGTACCGGGTTGAGAAGCGGTGTAAGTGAACTGCAGTTGCCATGTTTTACGGCAGTGAGAGCAGAGATAGCGCTGATGTCCGGCGGTGCTTTTGCCGTTACGCACCACCCCGTCAGTAGCTGAACAGGAGGGACAGCTGATAGAAACAGAAGCCACTGGAGCACCTCAAAAACACCATCATACACTAAATCAGTAAGTTGGCAGCATCACCAGCTTATAATACAAGAGCAGATGTTTCTGAAATATATATCGGGGATACAGAAGCGCAAAAATTTCACTTTGTATTCCATGACGCCGATATGGAAAGAAGATGTAAAGACATGGATAATAACTATCCACAATTTTGGGGATTAGGAGGAATATTTCAGACTTTTACCGTTGAATTTTATACAGATGCCACGTTTGCGCCTACAGCAACCCAAAATATCACATTACTGAGCACAAGTGATTATATTTATCGTTTTAAAGCCGAAGACGCCGGCTCAGCGATCCAGGGATACAGCGGACCTATCTATATCAACTTTAATTTAAGTAATGTAAAACTATCGCTTCCTACATGTTTTTCTTCAGTTGTAACAGGAGATACCGTCCAGAACTCAACTGTCGCATTGGGGACCTACGAAATCAGTCAGATTAAAAATGGCACAACGCCTGTGCCTTTTCAGATAACATTGCAAAACTGTATTCGAGTACAAAATATTGAAACCAAAATGACCTCTGCAAAAATAGGGCAACAGAATAAAAAGTTACTCGCCAATACTCTGCAAGGTAACGGTGCAGCAGAGGGCGTCGGCGTACTTATTGAAGGCTTAAAAAACAGTGTTAATGGAAAAATGGTTCTTGAGCCTAATGTAGGAACGTCTGTTTATAAAGCGTATGAAAGCGAGATTGATTCATCAGGGGGGATTTACCCCGGAAAAGGTCAAGGCACAACACAGCCCCTTGAATTTCAGGCGACATTGAAGCAAGACGGGAATAGTACGATAAAAGCAGGCGATTTCGAAGCCACCGGCAGATTCCAGATTACCTACCCTTGATTCACATAAGGCACATCGTCAGGCAACTGACGATGTGCCCCACTAAAACGATTGCCCCCCCTTCTCCGCCTGATAGAATGCCAACAGATCTGACATTAGCCATCAGGACACGTTATGAAACCGACTACCATTTCCCTGCTGCAAAAATGTAAACAGGAAAAAAAACGCTTCGCCACCATCACTGCTTACGATTATAGCTTTGCAAAATTGTTTGCCGACGAAGGAATTAACGTCATGCTGGTGGGGGATTCCCTTGGAATGACGGTTCAGGGTCATGACTCCACCCTCCCTGTCACTGTGGAAGATATCGCCTACCACACTGCCGCCGTTCGTCGCGGTGCGCCAAACTGTCTGCTGCTGGCTGACCTGCCATTTATGGCTTATGCCACTCCTGAACAAGCATTTGAAAACGCCGCAACTGTCATGCGCGCGGGTGCGAATATGGTCAAAATCGAAGGCGGTGCCTGGCTGGTAGAAACAGTTCAAATGCTGACCGAACGCGCAGTTCCTGTTTGTGGGCATTTGGGCTTAACGCCACAGTCAGTGAATATTTTCGGTGGTTATAAAGTGCAAGGGCGTGGCGATGCAGGCGACCGTTTACTTAATGACGCCTTAGCCTTAGAAGCCGCTGGGGCACAGTTGCTGGTGCTGGAATGCGTACCGGTTGAGCTGGCAAAACGTATTACCGAGGCGCTGGCGATTCCGGTTATCGGTATTGGCGCGGGGAATGTAACCGACGGACAAATCCTCGTGATGCACGACGCATTCGGCATAACCGGTGGTCACATACCTAAATTCGCCAAAAATTTCCTTGCCGAAGCGGGCGACATCCGCGCTGCTGTACGGCAGTATATGGCTGAAGTGGAGTCCGGCGCTTATCCGGGCGAAGAACACAGTTTCCATTAAGGAGTCACGTTGTGTTAATTATCGAAACTCTGCCGCTGCTGCGTCAGCAAATCCGCCGCCTGCGTATGGAAGGCAAGCGTGTGGCGCTGGTGCCTACCATGGGTAACCTGCACGATGGTCATATGAAGCTGGTCGATGAAGCGAAAGCCCGCGCCGATGTGGTCGTCGTCAGTATTTTCGTTAACCCGATGCAGTTCGATCGCCCGGAAGATCTGGCTCGCTATCCACGCACCTTGCAGGAAGACTGCGAGAAGCTAAACAAACGTAAAGTGGATCTGGTTTTCGCTCCATCAGTAAAAGAGATCTACCCGAACGGTACAGAAACCCACACCTATGTTGATGTTCCCGGTCTTTCCACCATGCTGGAAGGTGCCAGCCGCCCAGGGCATTTCCGTGGCGTTTCGACCATCGTCAGCAAACTGTTCAACCTTGTCCAGCCGGACATCGCCTGCTTCGGTGAAAAAGATTTTCAGCAACTGGCGCTGATCCGCAAAATGGTTGCCGATATGGGCTTTGATATTGAGATTGTCGGTGTGCCGATTATGCGCGCGAAAGACGGTCTGGCGCTCAGTTCCCGTAATGGTTATCTGACGGCAGAACAACGCAAAATTGCGCCAGGCCTGTACAAGGTTTTAAGTTCGATTGCCGACAAATTGCAGGCTGGAGAGCGGGATCTCGATGAGATTATTGCCATTGCAGGGCAAGAACTGAATGAAAAAGGCTTCCGCGCCGATGATATTCAGATTCGTGATGCTGACACGTTGCTGGAAGTCACTGAAAACAGTAAACGCGCCGTGATTCTGGTAGCAGCCTGGCTTGGCGATGCTCGCCTGATCGACAATAAAATAGTCGAACTGGCGTAATACTTAACTGGCGCTACGGCTGATGGCGCCAGTTATTCATTTGCCCACGTCATGGCGATGACGTCTGTAAGCGATTATTCATATCGCAGGCAATTTAGTTAGAGTTAATTAGCTTATCAATCTCGGCAAGAGGTAAATTTGCCATCTCTGCAACGTCTTCCCGAGACATTCCTTTACTCAGAAGACGATGGGCCATCTTCTCAATTCCCTGCTGTATCCCCTTCTCAATTCCCTTCTCAATCCCCTTCTCTTCAAACCACTGCGCCAACGTCATCATAGACTCCCCTCCCGATTCCCTGTCTCTCACCACACCGTAAAACAAATCCGCTTGTTCAGTATGACCGCGTTGCAGCATATAGTTTTGCATGGCAACTAACTGACTTCCGCTAGTGTACCCTTCGTCAATCAGCGTGACCAGTTGCTCCAGCAATAACATTAAGTCGCGCTGGCGAATATGTTTTTGCAGCAGTTCGAGAATCGCAATCCGCCGATGCTGCATGATCTCGTCATCCGGCGTGATAGTGATATCCACCAGCGGGAAAGGGTTGTTATAGACACGTCGCGCCAGTTCCGGTGAGTAAAACATATCAAACCAGCACATTGAGAGCGGGTAAGGCGTGGCCTCGCTCTGATAAAACAGAATCGGCACCACCAGCGGCAGCTTATCGTGGTCAGCCTCCAGATGTCGGTGCATGGCGGCAATAGAGTAGCGCATCATGCGAAAGGCCATTTTTTTGTCCGGCTTGCTTTGATGTTCAATCACGACATACAGATAGCCGGGATTACCCAGCATTTGCACGGAATAGAGCACGTCGGTGCTGTGCCCTTTCAGGCTTTCTTCGATGAAACTCCCCGACTCCAGATGCAGCGTGTTGAGATCGCAGATCTCACGCAATTCCTCAGGCAGGTGTATGTCGAGGAAGTCGCGAGCGGTATCCGCATGCATTAAAAATTGTTTAAACACCGCGTCATGCGGCGTGGTACTTGGTGCGTCCATCTTACCTGCCTTCCGTGTTGTCTTGCGTGAAGGCAGTATCCAGTCAAGGCGCGCAGTCGTCAGCCGCCTCTTTATTGTTTACCGAGCTGCGTTCAGAGAAATTTCAATCGGTTACAGGCGTTGCATGGCGGGCTTCGGCGCGGTACGCAAACTGCTGATGCAAATGCCGTCAGATGAGTAGACACTAAACAAAAATCGGGCAATACTGCGTGAGAATTTTCTCAAAGCAGGCTCCGCCTGCTTCGTTAACGACAGGGTAGAAAGGTAGAAGTTATGATTCGCACGATGCTGCAGGGCAAACTCCACCGCGTGAAAGTGACTCATGCGGACCTGCACTATGAAGGTTCTTGCGCCATTGACCAGGATTTTCTTGACGCAGCCGGTATTCTCGAAAACGAAGCCATTGATATCTGGAATGTCACCAACGGCAAGCGTTTCTCCACCTACGCCATCGCGGCAGAGCGCGGTTCGAGAATTATTTCTGTCAACGGCGCGGCGGCTCACTGCGCCAGCGTCGGCGATATTGTCATCATCGCCAGCTTCGTCACTATGCCAGATGCCGAAGCCCGCACCTGGCGCCCCAACGTTGCCTACTTTGAAGGCGACAACGAAATGAAACGTACCGCGAAAGCGATCCCGGTTCAGGTTGCCTGATAATCACCCCTGCGGCTGGTTACTCACCAGCCGCGACATCGTCTCCAGCGAATCTGTTCTTAAGATATAAAGCCGTTTTAGCAACAAGGGATTATCCCCCAGTTTTACTTTACCTTTCATGGTCGTCACCGCCAGATGAAATCCGGCATCATTTGCCGCTTTAACCGCTTTGTCATTAAATCCGCCAAACGGATAAGAAAGATACAATACATGCGGATTAAATTGCGTCAGCGCCCGACGTGAACGTTCAAAATCAAATAAAATATTATGCTCACTGCGGCTAAGTAATATGGGTCGGCGATAACCATCAACCCGATGTAAAAAATGGGTATGTGACTGGAAATCAAAAACATCGCTGACATCATGCAGTTCAGAAATACTCATAAACTGTAACGACTGTGGATTCCATTTTTGTGGATGGCGTTTAATACGCGAGGTAATAATAAATGCCGTCGCCTTCATACCGTATTGTTTCAGAATGGGGTATGCATAACGACTCACCGACTTCAAACCATCATCAAATGTCAACACAACCGCGCGAGCGGGGAGATTCATCGAATTACGCAGATATCCTTCCAGTTGATACAAGGTCAACGTGGTATATCCCCTGTCGCGCAACCAGGTCATCTGGTTATTGAATGCACGTACCGACGTTGTGGTCGACGTATGGCGAAAACGAGTATTCTCTTCATCGCGTAAAATATGATGGTAGGTCAATACAGGAATACCGTTATCCTGCTGCGCATCCAGCGCGCTGATATAGGCCAGTCGTTCGCCAATACGAATTTGATACCAGGTTTGATTCAGGCGATCTTTCAATTTACTGATAATGGGATAACGCAAGTTATCGGCCAGCACGCCAAATGGCGCACTGCCTGCATCGGGCGCGTTATATACCGGCGTATCTTTCCAGGTAATAAGATTTTGGTTGCTCAGTGGTTTATTCAGATCACCCAGACCATCTTCAACTTTTTGCCGCCCTTGTACAGGTTCAAGATGACCTTTATCAATATACCCCGTAGCAAAACCAAAATTGAATTCATAATAATCGGCTGTGGTTGGGATGACCGAAATAATCTGCCCGGCACGAATGTTACCGACGGTTACCGTGTTGTCGCCAATTTTTCCCCAGATAGTCGCATCCTGAGTGGTTTGCATATAACGCGTTGGAAGTGCTGCGCTGACAGCAGATGAAACCAGCAGCACCAGGAAAATTATCTTTTTAATCATGAAGAAACTACCAGGCGAGAAACAACGCAGTTAGTGTAGCAAAATCAGAATGCGATTTAATACTCGAACCAATTGTGCTTGAGGACAAAAGGGGGATTCTTTTGTTGCTGATGCCAGAGGCTACTGACTTCAGGTGCTCCTGATGCCACGATATGCTCTCGAAATGCCGCACTGGACATTGTCTCCCGACAGGGGAGCATCTGCTCAATTAACGGTAACGTCACCCCAGAAATGACTTCACAACGAGAATGCTTGTGGCTTAATAACGACGCAACACGATAAGGTGCAGCGCCTGCTATATCGGTTAAAAAAATCACCCCATCGCCAGAATCAGTTTCATGCAGAGCATCGCACATCATGCGGCTAAGCATATTTGAACTTAACCCGCGCCAGAAATTCACTGCCCGGCACTGGATAAGTGCACCATGTTTTTTTTCCAGCGCATCCAGTATCTCTTGCGCCCTATCGTCGTGACAGGTAATAACCCAACCTAACATCGCTTTCCTCCTTAGCCGAAAATCAGTCTACCCTGACCAGTATTGATAAAGGGTGATAGCCGTCAAAACTCCCCTCCCCCGTATCCGGAGGAGAGGAGAGCGACTTAGCTACGCAAGCCGCGCCCACGCTGGATCAGCGACCAGCAGATCAGATAAAACGCAATAATAAAAACAACCAGCACGCCAAAAGTCGTGACCAGCGGCACATCATTAATGCCGAGGAAGCCGTAGCGGAATCCACTGATCATATAAACGATTGGGTTCAGGTGCGACAGTCCCTGCCAGAACGGCGGCAGCAAAGTCAGGGAGTAAAAGACCCCGCCCAAATACGTGAGTGGCGTTAATACAAAGGTTGGCACCAGACTGATGTCATCGAACGTTTTGGCAAACACACCGTTCAGCAAACCCGCAAGGGAGAACAACACCGCCGTGAGCACCAGTGTTAAGGCAACGAATACCCACGAATGCACCTGAAACGGCACAAAGAACAGCGAAATCGCCGTCACCAGAATGCCAACAAACAGCCCACGCGCCACGCCGCCGCCGACATATCCGGCGATAATCACGTGCGTTGGAACCGGAGCGACCAGCAACTCTTCAATATTACGCTGGAACTTGGCACCAAAAAATGATGATGCAACGTTGGCGTAGGCATTGGTGATCACCGACATCATGATCAGCCCCGGCACGATGAACTGCATATAGCTGAAGCCATGCATATCACCAATGCGCGAACCAATCAGGTTGCCGAAGATAATAAAGTAAAGGGTCATGGTGATGACCGGCGGCACCAGCGTCTGCACCCAGATACGCATAAAGCGATGAATTTCTTTCGCCCAGATGCTTTTTAACGCCACCCAGTAAAGATGCATCATGCGCGATCTCCTTGTTTTTCATTAACCAGTGAAACAAACAGCTCTTCCAGACGGTTGGCTTTGTTACGCATACTTAATACCTGAATGCCCTGCTCGCTTAACTGCGTAAACACACTGTTGATCCCCTGCTCGCGCAGCACTTCAACTTCAAGCGTGGCGGTATCTACCAGTCGATACTGATAGCCATCGAGCTTCGGTAACGGGCTTTTCGGTGCGAGATCGAGAATAAAGGTTTCCGATTTCAGCTTCGCCAGCAGCGCCTTCATCGAGGTATTTTCCACCAGCTCACCGTGCTGAATAATGCCGATATTGCGGCACAGCATTTCTGCTTCTTCCAGGTAGTGCGTGGTGAGAATGATGGTGGTGCCTTTGTCGTTTAAATCCTTCAAAAAGCCCCACATTGAGCGGCGAAGTTCAATATCCACGCCTGCGGTCGGTTCGTCGAGAATCAGTAGTTTAGGTTCATGCATTAACGCACGGGCAATCATTAAACGGCGCTTCATCCCGCCAGATAACATACGCGCACGTTCGTTGCGTTTTCCCCATAGATCGAGTTGTTTAAGATATTTTTCGCTGCGGATGTACGCTTCTTTGCGCTCCACGCCGTAGTACCCTGCCTGATTCACCACAATTTGCTGCACGGTTTCAAACGGGTTGAAGTTAAATTCCTGCGGCACCAGCCCCAACTGGCGTTTGGCATTAACGACATCTTTTTCAAGATCGTAACCAAATACGCTGACGCGCCCGGAGGTCTTATTTACCAGCGAGCTGATAATACCGATAGTGGTCGATTTCCCGGCCCCATTCGGCCCCAGAAGCGCATAAAAATCACCCGCCTCGACCTGCAAATCTATTCCACGAAGCGCCTGAACGCCGCCTGGATAGGTTTTTTTAAGCTGTTGAAGTTCCAGTGCAATGGTCATAAATTTTTACTTACCTTACGTTCTTACACTTTATCTGTGGTTTAAATCGTCCCGGAGTTGCCCTATATTAGCCAAACGTAATTATTTGGTTACAGGTCGTTAACCTCCATGAAAGACATAGATACACTCATCAGCAATAATGCACTATGGTCAAAAATGCTGGTGGAAGAGGATCCCGGGTTTTTTGAGAAACTGGCACAAGCGCAAAAACCGCGCTTTCTATGGATTGGATGTTCCGACAGTCGCGTTCCTGCAGAACGTTTAACCGGTCTTGAGCCGGGCGAACTCTTTGTTCACCGTAATGTTGCTAACCTGGTCATTCACACCGATCTAAACTGCCTCTCCGTGGTTCAGTATGCAGTGGATGTTCTCGAAGTTGAACATATTATTATCTGTGGCCACTATGGTTGCGGCGGCGTGCAAGCTGCTGTTGAAAACCCGGAACTGGGGCTTATCAACAACTGGCTGCTGCACATCCGCGATATCTGGTTCAAACATAGCTCATTGCTCGGCGAAATGCCGCCAGAGCGTCGTCTGGATACCCTGTGCGAACTGAACGTAATGGAACAGGTATATAACCTGGGTCACTCCACCATTATGCAATCAGCGTGGAAACGCGGGCAGAAAGTCACCATTCACGGCTGGGCTTACGGCATTCACGACGGCTTACTGCGTGACCTGGATGTCACAGCCACTAACCGCGAAACCCTGGAGCAACGTTACCGTCACGGGATTTCCAACCTCAAGCTGAAGCACATCAATCACAAATAAATTCGCCATGCCGGATGCAACACATCCGGCAAATCCGCACTTACTCGTCCAGCAGAATCACTTTGCCGATATACGGCAGATGGCGGTAACGCTGTGCGTAATCAATACCGTAACCCACCACAAACTCATCCGGGATCGAGAAACCGATAAATTCTACCGGCACGTTCACTTCACGACGGGACGGTTTATCCAGCAGCGTACAAATCGCCAGCGACTTCGGTTCGCGCAGGCTTAAGATTTCACGCACTTTCGACAGTGTATTACCCGAGTCGATGATATCTTCAACAATCAGCACGTCCTTGCCACGGATATCTTCATCCAGATCTTTGAGGATTTTCACATCACGGGTGGTGGACATGCCGCTACCGTAGCTGGAGGCGGTCATAAAGTCGACTTCATGAGATACCTGAACTTCACGGCACAGGTCCGCCATAAACATAAATGAGCCACGCAGCAGGCCTACCAGCACCATATCGCTGCCGCTGTCTTTGTAACGCTCAGTAATCTGACGACCCAGTTCGGCGATACGCGCTTTAATCTCCGCTTCGGGGATCATTACTTCTACAGTATGTTTCATATCTCTAACCATATGATTTAAAAACAAATCACTTCGCACGGGCTAGCTTCGGCACCGCAGCAAAGCGCAAGACACGCAGTATACCAGTAAAACTATTCATTGGCGGAATCTGTTAATAAAGCTCAAATTGTGATGACGATCACACATGTTAAAACCTATAATTAATTGCTACTAAAATATTAATGAATTGAAATGGTGTCTCTTTATGGCAATTAACAATACCGGCTCGCGACGATTACTCGTCACGCTAACAGCCCTTTTTGCAGCTCTTTGCGGGCTGTATCTTCTCATTGGCGGAGGCTGGCTGGTCGCGATTGGCGGCTCCTGGTACTACCCTATTGCAGGTCTTGTGATGCTCGGCGTCGCCTGGATGCTATGGCGCAGTAAACGCGCCGCGCTTTGGCTGTACGCGGCTCTGCTGCTCGGCACTATGATTTGGGGCGTCTGGGAAGTCGGTTTCGATTTCTGGGCACTGACTCCGCGCAGCGATATTCTGGTCTTCTTCGGCATCTGGCTGATCCTGCCGTTTGTCTGGCATCGACTGATCATTCCTTCCAGTGGCGCAGTTGCCGCGCTGGTAGTGGCGTTGCTGATTAGTGGCGGAATCCTCACCTGGGCGGGATTTAACGATCCGCAGGAAATCAACGGCACCTTAAGCGCCGATGCCACGCCAGCAGAAGCTATCTCCCCCGTTGCCGATCAGGACTGGCCTGCCTATGGCCGCAATCAGGAAGGCCAACGCTTTTCGCCTCTGAAGCAAATTAACGCCGATAACGTCCACAACCTGAAAGAAGCCTGGGTATTTCGCACGGGTGATGTGAAACAGCCGAACGATCCGGGCGAAATCACCAATGAAGTGACGCCAATTAAAGTGGGCGATACGCTTTACCTGTGTACTGCTCACCAGCGCCTGTTTGCACTCGATGCCGCCAGCGGCAAAGAGAAATGGCATTACGATCCTGAGCTGAAAACCAACGAGTCTTTCCAGCACGTAACTTGTCGTGGCGTCTCTTATCATGAAGCCAAAGCAGAAACTGCTTCGCCGGAAGTGATGGCGGATTGCCCGCGTCGTATCATTCTTCCGGTGAATGATGGCCGCCTGATTGCGATTAACGCTGAAAACGGCAAGCTGTGCGAAACCTTCGCCGATAAAGGCGTGCTCAATCTGCAAAGCAATATGCCGGATACCAAACCGGGTCTGTATGAGCCGACTTCGCCGCCGATTATCACCGATAAAACCATCGTGATGGCTGGTTCAGTCACCGATAACTTCTCAACCCGCGAAACGTCTGGCGTGATCCGTGGTTTTGATGTCAACACCGGGAAGCTGCTGTGGGCCTTTGATCCGGGCGCGAAAGATCCGAACGCGATCCCGTCTGACGAACACACCTTTACCTTTAACTCGCCAAACTCGTGGGCACCTGCGGCCTATGACGCGAAGCTGGATCTGGTGTATCTGCCGATGGGCGTGACCACGCCGGATATCTGGGGCGGTAACCGCACACCGGAACAGGAACGTTATGCCAGCTCGATTCTGGCGCTGAATGCCACTACCGGGAAACTGGCGTGGAGTTACCAGACCGTTCACCATGACCTGTGGGATATGGATCTTCCGGCACAACCGACGCTGGCGGATATCACCGTTAACGGTCAAAAGGTTCCGGTCATTTACGCTCCGGCGAAAACCGGCAACATTTTTGTGCTCGATCGTCGTAATGGCGAACTGGTAGTTCCAGCCCCGGAAAAGCCCGTTCCACAAGGCGCAGCGAAAGGCGATTACGTTACCCCTACTCAACCGTTCTCTGAGCTGAGCTTCCGTCCGACAAAAGATCTAAGCGGTGCGGATATGTGGGGTGCCACCATGTTTGACCAACTGGTGTGCCGCGTGATGTTCCACCAGATGCGCTATGAAGGCATTTTCACCCCACCATCTGAACAGGGTACGCTGGTCTTCCCGGGTAACCTGGGGATGTTCGAATGGGGCGGGATTTCCGTTGATCCGAATCGTGAAGTGGCAATTGCCAACCCAATGGCGCTGCCGTTTGTTTCGAAACTGATCCCACGCGGTCCTGGCAACCCGATGGAACAGCCGAAAGATGCCAAAGGCACGGGTACGGAATCCGGTATTCAGCCGCAGTACGGCGTGCCGTATGGCGTCACGCTTAACCCGTTCCTTTCACCGTTTGGTCTGCCGTGTAAACAACCAGCATGGGGTTACATCTCGGCACTGGATCTGAAAACCAATGAAGTGGTGTGGAAGAAACGTATTGGTACACCGCAGGACAGTATGCCGTTCCCGATGCCCGTTCCGGTGCCGTTTAATATGGGTATGCCGATGCTCGGCGGACCAATCTCCACGGCGGGTAACGTGCTGTTTATTGCCGCTACGGCAGATAACTACCTGCGCGCTTACAACATGAGCAACGGTGAAAAACTGTGGCAGGGTCGTCTACCAGCGGGCGGTCAGGCAACACCGATGACCTATGAAGTGAATGGTAAGCAGTATGTGGTGATCTCCGCAGGCGGTCACGGCTCATTTGGTACGAAGATGGGCGACTATATTGTGGCTTATGCGCTACCAGATGATGTGAAGTAAGATTCGCTCAGATTACTGACAAAGTGCGCTTTGTTCATGCCGGATGCGGCGTAAACGCCTTATTCGGCCTACAAAATCGTATGGTGCGTAGGCCTGATAAGTGTAGCGCATCAGGCAATTTTGCGTTTGTCATCAGTTTAAAGCCCGGAGAGATCCGGGCATATTTCCGAATACGTATTTTTACACCGTAAACCCTAACATCATCCCCGTATCTTCATGCTCCAGCAGATGGCAGTGCGCCATATAAGCATGTTCTTTCGGTGCGTCGTGATTAAACTTCACCAGCACTTCACTGACATTGCCTTCTACTTTAACGGTATCTTTCCAGCCTGCGCGATGCGTCGCTGGCGGTTTGCCATTTTCTGACAAGATACGGAACTGCGTACCGTGGATATGGAACGGATGCAGCATCATGTCACCCACGCCAGAAATAACCCAACGTTCGTACTGTCCTTTCGCCGCCGCAAACATCGGCTTGTTCATATCAAACGCCTGACCGTTGATTTTATTGGCATGGTGGAAATCGAACTTCCCGCCGTGGCTCATATGATTCATATTACCGTGCCCCATATGCCCCATCATATCGAGCATCGGATCCATAGAGAGTTGCAGATTGCGTACCGTTAATCCGTCCAGCGAAGGTAAAGCAGGCAGGCTACTTAATGTGTCAGGTAAGGCACCTGAAGCACTAATGGCAATCGGCTGAATACGCATTACCGGATGCGGCTTATCAAACGGCGCAATCGCCATTCCCATCTGGCTGACCGGTAGCGTCACCAGATCAAACGGTTTGTTGTCGTTAACCTCCACCAGCACTTCAAAACGCTCGCCCATCAGCACCGGCAGTTCGCTCACCTTCACCGGTTCAGGCAGCAGACCACCATCGCTGGCAATCACATACAGCGGGCGATTGTCGCTGGTGGCGAAATTGAGCGAGCGGGCATTACAGCCATTAAGCAAACGCAGGCGCAGCCAGCCACGCGGTGCAGCGTGTTGCGGGTAAATAGCGCCGTTGGTCAGCAGCGTATCGCCAAACCAGCCCACGGCGGCAGTCATCACATCCAGTTGATAATCAATCTGCCCGTCGGCGTTAAATTTTTTATCCTGAACGATCACCGGGACATCATCGATACCCCACTGTTTCGGCAGCATTAATTTCAGGATCTCGTCATCTTCAATCACTACCAGTCCTGCCAGCCCCATCGCCACCTGACGCCCGGTTTTGCCATGTTGATGCGGATGGAACCAGCAAGTGGCGGCAGGTTGATCAACGTTCAGCGTCACCGTGCGTTTACCGCCAGGCGGAATAATCCCCTGCGGGCCGCCGTCCACTTCACCCGGCACTTCCAGCCCGTGCCAGTGCAACGTCGTCTCTTCCGCCAGTTGGTTATAGATATCAACCGTTACCGCTTTGCCGCGCTGTAATTTCACCGCCGGCCCCAGCAGATTGCCGTTGTAACCCCAGGTGGTCGCCGTTTTCCCGGCAAAGCTGGACTGGCCTTCACCAATAGTTAACTGAATACGATTACGGGCATCGGTCGTGAGCAAATCAGGGATCGGTAACGTTGGACGATCCGCCGCAAATACTGCGCGGCTCCACAGTGGCAAAGCCGAAGCCACGCCCAGCGCGACGGAATATTTTAAGAAATCACGACGTTGCATAGTTATTTCCTTATTCTTAAGCAGGCGAAACAAAATCAAACGTTGAGCATAGTCCTTCCCCTTACAGGAAGGTCAAGCCACAGACACAATTTAATCCACAATAATGGTCGTCGCCTCGCTCGCAGTGTGCTAACGTTTATCATCTTTAAGTCCTGGTAGAAGCAATGAAGACGTTTTTCAGAACAGTATTATTCGGCAGCCTAATGGCTGTATGCGCAAACAGTTACGCGCTCAGCGAGTCTGAAGCCGAAGATATGGCCGATTTAACGGCAGTGTTTGTTTTTCTGAAGAACGATTGCGGTTACCAGAACTTACCTAACGGGCAAATTCGTCGCGCACTGGTCTTTTTCGCCCAGCAAAACCAGTGGGATCTCAGCAATTACGACACCTTCGATATGAAATCTCTCGGTGAAGATAGCTATCGCGATCTCAGCGGTATTGGCATTCCTGTCGCTAAAAAGTGCAAAGCCCTGGCCCGCGATTCCTTAAGCCTGCTTGCCTACGTCAAATAATCCCTGATACCTTTTTGTAGAAATATTGACCGTGCATCTGCGGTCAATGTTAGCTATTATGTTGCGCCCTTTTTTTACGGGTGTTAACAAAGGAGGTATCAACCCATGGCCGAAAAAAAACGGTGGCATGAAACGCTACACGACCAGTTTGGGCAGTACTTTGCTGTAGATAATGTTCTGTATCATGAAAAGACCGATCACCAGGATCTGATCATTTTTGAGAACGCCGCATTTGGTCGCGTGATGGCGCTGGATGGTGTAGTACAAACCACCGAGCGCGACGAGTTTATCTATCATGAGATGATGACCCACGTTCCTCTACTGGCTCACGGTCACGCGAAACATGTGCTGATCATCGGCGGCGGCGACGGTGCCATGCTGCGTGAAGTGACCCGACATAAAAACGTTGAGTCAATCACGATGGTGGAAATCGATGCGGGTGTCGTGTCGTTCTGCCGTCAGTATCTGCCCAACCATAATGCCGGTAGCTACGACGATCCACGCTTTAAACTGGTGATCGATGATGGTGTCAATTTCGTTAATCAAACCAGCCAGACCTTCGACGTAATTATCTCCGACTGCACCGATCCTATCGGTCCCGGCGAAAGCCTGTTTACCTCAGCATTTTATGAAGGTTGCAAACGTTGCCTGAATCCTGGCGGTATTTTCGTCGCGCAGAACGGTGTCTGCTTTTTACAGCAGGAAGAGGCCATCGACAGCCATCGCAAACTCAGCCATTACTTCAGCGACGTTGGCTTTTATCAGGCGGCGATCCCGACCTATTACGGCGGCATCATGACCTTTGCATGGGCAACAGATAACGACGCCTTACGCCATCTCTCAACCGAAATTATTCAGGCGCGTTTTCTCGCTTCTGGCCTGAAATGCCGTTATTACAATCCGGCAATCCATACGGCAGCTTTTGCCTTACCTCAGTATCTGCAAGACGCACTGGCTTCACAGCCGTCCTAAGGAGAAGATAAGAAATTGAAAAAACTGAAACTACATGGCTTTAATAATCTGACCAAAAGTCTGAGTTTTTGTATTTACGATATCTGCTACGCCAAAACTGCCGAAGAGCGCGACGGTTATATTGCTTATATCGATGAACTCTATAATGCCAATCGTCTGACCGAAATCCTGTCAGAAACCTGTTCCATTATCGGAGCCAATATTCTTAACATCGCCCGCCAGGATTACGAACCACAGGGTGCCAGCGTCACTATTCTGGTGAGCGAAGAGCCGGTTGATCCGAAACTTATCGACAAAACAGAACACCCCGGCCCGCTGCCAGAAGCCGTGGTTGCCCATCTCGATAAAAGTCATATTTGCGTACATACCTACCCGGAAAGCCATCCTGAAGGCGGTTTATGTACCTTCCGCGCCGACATAGAAGTCTCCACCTGCGGCGTGATTTCCCCGCTGAAGGCGCTGAATTACCTGATCCACCAGCTTGAGTCCGATATCGTAACCATTGATTATCGCGTGCGTGGCTTTACGCGTGACATCAACGGTATGAAGCACTTTATCGACCATGAGATTAATTCGATTCAGAACTTTATGTCCGA
Source organism: Escherichia sp. MR (assembly GCF_005280595.1). Classification (NCBI taxonomy): domain Bacteria; kingdom Pseudomonadati; phylum Pseudomonadota; class Gammaproteobacteria; order Enterobacterales; family Enterobacteriaceae; genus Escherichia; species Escherichia sp. MR. Next base: position 15,839 of record NZ_SZVK01000005.1, read on the forward strand.
GGATATGAAGGCGCTGTATGACATGGTGGATGTAAACGTCTATCAGGAAAATATCTTCCATACCAAGATGTTGCTTAAAGAGTTCGACCTTAAGCACTACATGTTCCACACCAAACCGGAAGATTTAACCGACAGCGAGCGCAAAGAAATTACCGCTGCGCTGTGGAAAGAGATGCGCGAGATTTATTACGGGCGCAATATGCCAGCTGTTTAACGGCTCAGGCGGAGCACAGAGGCTCCGCCTGCTTTATTTACTTCTGCTGTACGAATTTACGGTACGCCGCCACCACCTGAAGAAAATCCTCAACGCCGCACAGCGACAGGCTTTCTTCGTCGTAGTAGTTCATCCCCTCTTCCATTTCATCGCCAGCAAATTCCAGTTGGTTGGCGCGAATCATCACCTCTTCGCCGTCCATCCATAGCGTGTACTCATGCCCTGCCCGCTGCCAGGAACGTTCGCTACCTTTGAGCGTGCGCGCGGCGTCTTCCACTTCATCAAGCAAGGCCAGGTTTTCTTTCACCTCTTCATTAAACCAGTGCCCGACCACTTCATGCCCCATGGACATACGCACCTTTACCACTCCAGTAATATCGCGCAGAAATTCGTAATCCATAGTGTGTTCCTCTGCTCCCGGCAATGCGCCGAAATCGCATTGCGCCATTGATGTAATTATCGCAGCCTTACCGGAGAAAAACAGCGGAACGGCGATGGTTTAGAAATAAAAAATGCCCGGGAATCTCATTCACCGGGCATTGTGTTGTTTATGCGCAGCGCGTGCGCTTACTTATTAAACCGCAGTCTGGAAAATCACCCCGTCCGCTTTTTCGGTGTACTGAGAAAGCTGGTTGAAGTTCAGATAACGGTAAGTATCAACGGCTGTTTTATCTACCTGCGCAACATAGGTCTGGTACTCTTCCGGCGTTGGCAGTTTGCCAAGAAGTGCCGCGACAGCCGCCAGTTCCGCAGAAGCCAGGAAGACGTTCGCGCCAGTACCCAGACGGTTCGGGAAGTTACGGGTAGAGGTGGAAACCACCGTCGCACCGTCTGCCACACGCGCCTGGTTACCCATACACAGGGAACAGCCAGGTATCTCGATACGCGCACCGCTCTTACCGAAGACGCTGTAGTAGCCTTCTTCGGTCAACTGCGCGGCGTCCATACGGGTTGGCGGTGCCACCCACAGGCGGGTCGGCAGCTGGCCTTTATGCGCATCCAGCAGTTTACCAGCGGCACGGAAGTGACCGATGTTAGTCATGCAAGAACCGATAAACACTTCGTCGATCTTCTCGCCCTGTACCGCAGACAGCGGACGTGCGTCATCCGGGTCGTTCGGTGCACAGAGGATAGGTTCTTTGATATCAGCCAGATCGATGTCAATCACCGCTGCATATTCCGCATCCGCATCGGCTTCCAGCAGCTCAGGATTCGCCAGCCATTTTTCCATGCCCTGAATACGACGTTCCAGGGTACGACGATCGCCGTAACCTTCCGCGATCATCCACTTCAGCAGGACGATGTTGGAGTTCAGGTATTCGATGATCGGTTCTTTGTTCAGCTTGATGGTACAACCGGCAGCAGAACGCTCGGCAGACGCATCGGTCAGTTCAAATGCCTGCTCAACTTTCAGATCCGGCAGACCTTCAATTTCCAGGATGCGACCAGAGAAGATGTTTTTCTTGCCTTTCTTCTCAACGGTCAGCAGACCTTGTTTGATCGCATACAGCGGAATGGCGTGTACCAGATCGCGCAGGGTGATGCCCGGCTGCATTTTGCCTTTGAAGCGCACCAGAACGGATTCCGGCATATCCAGCGGCATAACGCCAGTCGCGGCAGCAAATGCCACCAGACCAGAACCCGCCGGGAAGGAGATACCAATCGGGAAACGAGTATGGGAGTCACCGCCAGTACCGACGGTATCCGGCAGCAGCATACGGTTCAGCCAGGAGTGGATTACGCCATCACCCGGACGCAAAGACACACCGCCACGGTTCATAATGAAGTCCGGCAGCGTGTGGTGAGTGTTAACGTCAACCGGCTTCGGATAAGCCGCAGTGTGACAGAAAGACTGCATCACCAGATCAGCCGAGAAGCCCAGGCATGCCAGGTCTTTCAGTTCATCACGGGTCATTGGACCGGTGGTGTCCTGAGAACCGACCGAAGTCATTTTCGGCTCACAGTAAGCGCCCGGACGAATGCCTTTAACGCCACAGGCACGACCCACCATTTTCTGCGCCAGCGAGAAGCCGCGATCGCTCTCAGCGACATCTTTCGCCTGACGGAAAACATCGCTCTGCGGCAGGCCAAGTGCTTCACGCGCTTTGGTGGTCAGGCCACGACCGATTATCAGCGGAATACGGCCGCCAGCACGCACTTCATCAATCAGCACGTCGGTTTTCAGTTCGAAGGTCGCCAGCAGTTCGTTGGTTTCGTGGTTACGCACTTCACCTTTGTACGGATAAACGTCAATCACGTCGCCCATGTTCAGGCTGGAAACGTCCACTTCAATTGGCAACGCACCGGCATCTTCCATCGTGTTAAAGAAGATTGGTGCAATTTTACCGCCGAGGCACAAACCACCGCCGCGTTTGTTCGGCACATGTGGAATATCATCGCCCATAAACCACAGTACGGAGTTAGTGGCGGATTTACGCGAAGAACCAGTCCCCACAACGTCACCCACGTAGGCCAGCGGGAAACCTTTTTGTTGCAGAGCTTCGATCTGTTTGATCGGTCCAACAACGCCTGGCTGGTCTGGCTCGATGCCTTCACGGGCGTTTTTCAACATCGCCAGGGCGTGCAGTGGGATATCCGGACGCGACCATGCATCCGGTGCCGGAGAGAGGTCATCGGTGTTGGTTTCACCGGTCACTTTGAAGACGGTAACGGTCAGTTTTTCAGCCAGCGCCGGGCGATTCAGGAACCATTCGGCATCTGCCCAGGACTGCATAACCTGCTTCGCATATTTGTTGCCGGCTTTGGCTTTCTCTTCTACGTCATAGAAGTTATCGAACATCAGCAGCGTATGAGACAGTGCTTTGGCGGCAATTGGCGCCAGTTTGGCATCATCCAGCGCATCGATCAGCGGATGAATGTTGTAACCACCCTGCATGGTGCCCAGCAGTTCAATGGCTTTTTCTGGAGTCAACAGTGGGGATTTGGCTTCGCCTTTCGCGACAGCAGCAAGGAAACCAGCTTTTACATAGGCGGCTTCATCGACGCCAGGGGGAACACGGTTGGTTAACAGATCTAACAGGAATTCTTCTTCGCCCGCAGGCGGGTTTTTCAGCAGCTCTACAAGCGCGGCCATTTGGTTTGCATCCAGGGGCTTGGGCGCAATCCCCTCAGCGGCACGCTCAGCTACGTGCTTACGGTATTCTTCTAGCACGACGGTTCTCCTCGCTCTCATTGTCATAGTGCGGCAGGCGATTCTCTTCACGCTCCTGTGAGACAGCAGTTTGTAGGGTAAATGCCCAGTACCGCAACGGGCAGAATAGCAGGATTTTGACGATGTGTTAATCCGTTTACAAAAAAGCAACATAAAAAAGTGGCTGAATCGTTAAGGATGGTCTAGAGATTGTTTCCCTTCGTAAAAACTTCGTTAATTCGCAGAGTGATAATCACCTTTATCAACGAATCCCAAGATTAGTCAAAATTTAAACTACCGCCTCTTTATACTCGGATTCACAGCACCTGCGGGTGGCAGTTCGCCGACCATTGCGATTTCCTTGAGATCCGAATTATGAAAATGACTTTGCCTTTTAAACCCCATGTGCTGGCGCTAATTTGCAGTGCCGGGCTTTGTGCCGCTTCCGGTGCTTTGTATGTAAAAAGCCGCACTGTGGAAACGCCTGTAGAAGCGCAAACTGTGCCTGTTGTCACTACAGCTACGCTTCCAGCAACGGTTTCCGCGCCGCCAGTAGTACCTGCCGTCGTCAAATCTACCTTCAGTACTGCGCAAATTGATCAATGGGTCGCGCCTGTCGCACTGTACCCCGATTCTCTGCTTTCACAAGTGTTAATGGCATCAACCTATCCGGCAAACGTTGCGCAAGCAGTGCAATGGTCGCACGATAATCCACTTAAACAAGGTGACGCTGCTATTCAGGCAGTAGCTGACCAGCCGTGGGATGCCAGCGTCAAATCACTGGTGGCGTTTCCACAGTTGATGGCATTGATGGGCGAAAACCCGCAGTGGGTGCAAAACCTGGGCGATGCGTTTCTGGCACAGCCGCAGGACGTGATGGACTCGGTACAGCGTTTGCGTCAACTGGCGCAACAAACCGGGTCGCTGAAGTCATCAACCGAACAGAAAGTCATTACGACAACGAAGAAAGCTGTACCGGTAAAACCGGCTGTCGCGCCTTCCGCCATACAATCCAATACCGTTTCAACAGCCAGCCCCGTCATTACAGAACCTGCACCGACCGTAATAACCATCGAACCAACCAATCCGGATGTGGTTTATATTCCCAACTATAACCCGACCGTGGTTTACGGGAACTGGGCCAATTCCGCGTATCCGCCGGTTTACCTGCCGCCGCCAGCCGGAGAACCGTTTGTTGACAGCTTTGTGCGCGGTTTCGGCTACAGCATGGGCGTTGCTACTACGTACGCACTTTTCAGCAGCATCGACTGGGATGACGACGATCATGACCATCATCATGACGATGATGATTATCATCACCACGATGGCGGTCATCGTGACGGCAACGGCTGGCAACACAACGGTGACAACATCAATATTGACGTCAACAATTTCAACCGTATCACCGGTGAGCATCTTACTGATAAGAATATGGCATGGCGGCACAATCCAAACTACCGTAATGGTGTGCCTTATCATGATCAGGATATGGCAAAGCGGTTTCATCAAACCGATGTCAACGGCGGAATGAGCGCCACGCAGTTACCTGCCCCAACGCGCGACAGGCAGCGCCAGGCGGCAGCAAGTCAGTTTCAGCAACGAACACACGCCGCACCAGTCATTACACGAGATACCCAACGTCAGGCAGCGGCACAGCAGTTTAATGAAGCTGAACACTATGGGAGCTATGACAACTTCCGCGACTTCAGCCGTCGCCAACCACTGACCCAGCAACAAAAGGACGCCGCTCGTCAGCGTTATCAGTCGGCCTCTCCTGAGCAGCGCCAGGCGGTCCGCGAGAAAATGCAGACTAACCCGCAGAATCAGCAGCGAAGAGAGGCAGTGCGTCAGCGTATTCAGTCCGCTTCACCTGAGCAGCGCCAGGCAGTCCGCGAGAAAATGCAGACTAACCCGCAGAACCAGCAGCGAAGAGATGCAGCGCGTGAGCGTATCCAGTCTGCCTCACCTGAACAACGTCAGGTTTTTCGGGAGAAAGTTCAGGAGAACCGCCCGCAACGTCTAAACGACAGTAACCGTACTGCCAGGCTGAATAACGAGCAACGGTCTGCGGTACGTGAACGGTTGTCTGAGCGTGGAGCAAGAAGACTGGAAAGATAAATTGCAGGCGTAAAAAAAGCGGCGTTGTTAGCCGCTTAAGACTGATGACAAACAGCGAATCGCCCGATGCGCAAGTTTATCGGGCCTACACGGCACCTGCAATATATTGAATTTGCATGATTTTGTAGGCCGGATAAGGCGTTTACGCCGCATCCGGCATCAACAACGAGCACTTTGTCAACAATCTGAAGCGGCCAGAATAGCCGCTTCTTAATTTGCCGGATGTTCCGGCACACGAAGAATTACTTCTTCTTCGCTTTCGGGTTCGGCAGGTCAGTGATGCTACCTTCGAATATTTCTGCCGCCAGACCCACAGACTCATGCAGAGTCGGGTGCGCGTGGATGGTCAGCGCGATGTCTTCCGCGTCACAACCCATTTCGATTGCCAGACCGATTTCACCCAACAGCTCACCGCCGTTAGTACCGACAATTGCACCACCGATCACACGGTGAGATTCTTTGTCGAAAATCAGTTTGGTCATACCGTCTGCGCAGTCGGAAGCGATAGCACGACCAGAAGCAGCCCACGGGAAAGTGGCGGTTTCGTAGCTGATGCCTTTCTCTTTCGCTTCTTTCTCAGTCAGACCTACCCATGCAACTTCTGGTTCGGTATAAGCGATAGACGGGATAACTTTCGGATCGAAGTAGTGTTTCTTACCTGCGATAACTTCAGCAGCAACGTGACCTTCGTGAACACCTTTGTGTGCCAGCATCGGCTGACCGACGATATCGCCGATAGCAAAGATGTGCGGTACGTTGGTACGCAGTTGTTTATCAACGCGGATGAAGCCACGGTCGTCCACTTCCACGCCTGCTTTACCTGCGTCGAGGTTTTTACCGTTCGGCACACGACCAATCGCTACCAGCACGGCATCGTAACGCTGCGGTTCAGCCGGTGCTTTTTTGCCTTCCATCGTCACATAAATACCGTCTTCTTTCGCTTCAACGGCAGTAACTTTGGTTTCCAGCATCAGGTTGAATTTCTTGCTGATACGCTTGGTGAAGACTTTAACGATGTCTTTGTCAGCCGCAGGGATAACCTGGTCGAACATTTCAACCACGTCAATCTGTGAACCCAGCGCGTGGTATACGGTTCCCATTTCCAGACCGATGATACCACCACCCATAACCAGCAGGCGTTCTGGTACTTCTTTCAGTTCCAGCGCGTCAGTGGAGTCCCAGATACGCGGATCTTCATGCGGAATAAACGGCAGTTGGATCGGGCGAGAACCCGCTGCGATGATCGCGTTATCGAAGTTGATCACGGTTTTACCGTTCTCACCTTCAACTTCCAGGGTGTTCGCCCCGGTGAATTTACCCAGACCGTTGACCACTTTGACTTTGCGGCCTTTCGCCATACCAGCCAGACCACCGGTCAGCTGATTGATCACTTTCTCTTTCCAGGTACGAATCTTGTCGATATCGGTTTTCGGTTCACCGAAGACGATACCGTGTTCAGCCAGAGCTTTGGCTTCTTCGATAACTTTCGCTACGTGCAGCAGTGCTTTAGAAGGGATACAGCCGACGTTCAGGCAAACACCGCCGAGGGTGTTGTAGCGTTCTACGATTACGGTTTCCAGACCTAAATCAGCGCAACGGAAGGCAGCAGAATAACCTGCGGGGCCTGCCCCAAGTACCACGACCTGAGTTTTGATTTCAGTACTCATCATGACCTCTATTTATTTATCTCCGGCGGTCATACCCGTCGTCTTTCAGGCCGCAGCGGCGTTAGCTTCACGCCCTCACCCCAGTCACTTACTTATGTAAGCTCCAGGGGATTCTGGCGCTTGCTACCTTGCTGCACCCAGAAATCCATAGGGTATGTGAAGTAATACCCTAACCACCACCGGGTCGTTCTATCCGTCGGTATTTTACAAAATTGTTAACAATTTTTAAACAACAAACGGCAACCGATTTGTCTATTCGCTAATAATCTCAATACATTCATGAGATTACCAGAAAAAAAGCCGACCGATGGGCCGGCTCTTTTATTTACATCACCAGACGGCGAATGTCAGACAGCGTGTTGTTAATGATGGTAATGAAACGGGCACCATCAGCACCGTCGATCACGCGGTGGTCGAAGGAGAGAGAGATCGGCAGCATCAGACGCGGCACGAACTCTTTACCATTCCACACAGGTTCCATCGCGGACTTAGAAACGCCGAGGATAGCCACTTCCGGCGCGTTCACAATCGGCGCGAAGTGGGTAGTACCCAAGCCGCCGATGCTGGAGATGGTAAAGCAACCGCCCTGCATTTCGCCCGCAGTCAGCTTACCGTCACGCGCTTTCTTAGAAATAGTCATCAGCTCGCGAGACAGCTCGATGATGCCTTTCTTGTTGACGTCTTTGAATACCGGAACAACCAGACCGTTCGGGGTATCCACCGCCACACCGATGTTGATGTATTTCTTCAGGGTCAGACGCTGACCGTCTTCCGACAGCGAACTGTTGAAGCGAGGCATCTGCTCAAGAGCTGCAGCAACGGCTTTCATGATGAAGACAACTGGGGTTATCTTCACATCCAGCTTACGTTTCGCTGCTTCTTCGTTCTGCTGTTTACGGAACGCTTCCAGCTCGGTGATATCGGTTTTGTCGAAGTGAGTAACATGCGGGATCATCACCCAGTTACGGCTCAGGTTAGCACCAGAGATTTTCTGAATGCGGCCCAGTTCCACTTCTTCGATTTCACCAAACTTGCTGAAGTCCACCTTCGGCCACGGCAACATGCCAGGGATACCGCCGCCAATCGCCGCCGGAGCTGCTTCTGCACGTTTGATAGCTTCTTTCACGTAAGCCTGAACGTCTTCGCGCAGGATACGACCTTTACGGCCAGTGCCCTTCACTTTCGCCAGGTTAACGCCAAACTCGCGTGCCAGACGGCGGATCAGCGGAGTCGCGTGAACGTAAGCGTCGTTTTCAGCAAATTCAGATTTACCTTCCGCTTTCGCAGCCGGTGCTGCTGCCGGTGCTTCAGCTTTTGCTGCCGGAGCCGGCGCTGCCGCTTCCTGTTTCGCCGGAGCCGCCGCAGGCGCTGCGCCTTCAACTTCGAAGATCATAATCAGCGAGCCAGTTTTCACTTTATCGCCAACGTTGACTTTCAGTTCCTTCACGACGCCCGCGAACGGAGCCGGAACTTCCATAGAGGCTTTGTCGCCTTCTACGGTGATCAGTGACTGTTCAGCGGCAACTTTGTCGCCCACTTTCACCATCACTTCGGTCACTTCAACTTCGTCACCGCCGATATCCGGAACGTTAACTTCTTTCACGCCAGCCGCTGGCGCAGGTGCTGCTGCCGGAGCTACTTCCTGTTTAGCCGCCGGAGCCGGAGCTGCCGCACCTGCTTCACCCGCAACTTCGAAGATCATAATCAGCGAGCCGGTAGACACTTTGTCGCCAACGTTCACTTTGATCTCTTTCACGGTGCCTGCAAACGGCGCCGGAACTTCCATAGAAGCCTTGTCGCCTTCAACGGTGATCAGCGACTGTTCAGCTTCAACTTTATCGCCCACTTTCACCAGGATTTCGGTCACTTCGACTTCGTCGCTGCCGATATCCTGAACGTTAACATCTTTTGCCGCCGCTGCCGCTGGTGCTGCTGCCGGAGCGGCTTCTTTCTTCTCTTCTGCCTGAGCAGGTGCAGCGTCAGCTGCACCGTCGGCGGAATCGAAAATCATAATCAGTGCGCCGGTCTGGGTTTTGTCGCCAACAGAGACTTTGATCTCTTTAACGATACCCGCCTGCGGAGACGGTACTTCCATAGAGGCTTTGTCGCCTTCTACGGTGATCAGCGACTGTTCGGCTTCAACTTTGTCGCCCACTTTGACCAGGATCTCGGTGATTTCAACTTCATCAGCCCCGATGTCCGGTACTTTGATTTCGATAGCCATTATTCTTTTACCTCTTACGCCAGACGCGGGTTAACTTTTTCTGCATCGATGTTGAATTTGGCGATTGCGTCAGCAACCACTTTCTTATCGATTTCGCCACGTTTAGCCAGTTCGCCCAGCGCCGCAACCACTACGTAGGAAGCATCAACTTCGAAGTGGTGACGCAGGTTCTCACGGCTGTCGGAACGACCGAAGCCATCAGTACCCAGGACGCGGTAGTCGTCAGCCGGTACGTAAGTACGGACCTGCTCAGCGAACAGTTTCATATAGTCGGTAGATGCCACTGCCGGAGCGTCATTCATCACCTGAGCAATGTACGGAACGCGCGGAGTTTCCAGCGGGTGCAGCATGTTCCAGCGTTCACAATCCTGACCATCACGCGCCAGTTCGGTGAAGGAGGTCACGCTATAAACGTCAGAACCTACGCCGTAATCTTTCGCCAGGATCTCTGCCGCTTCACGGACGTGACGCAGGATAGAACCGGAGCCCAGCAGCTGAACTTTACCTTTGCTACCTTCAATGGTTTCGAGTTTGTAGATACCTTTACGGATACCTTCCTCAGCACCTTCCGGCATTGCCGGCATGTGGTAGTTTTCGTTCAGCGTAGTGATGTAGTAGTAAACGTTCTCTTGTTTTTCACCGTACATACGCTCCAGACCGTCATGCATGATGACAGCAACTTCGTAAGCGTAAGCCGGGTCGTAAGAGATACAGTTCGGGATAGTCAGCGACTGAATATGGCTGTGACCATCTTCGTGCTGCAGACCTTCACCGTTCAGGGTGGTACGACCGGAAGTACCGCCGATCAGGAAGCCACGCGCTTGCTGGTCGCCAGCCGCCCAGCACAGATCGCCGATACGCTGGAAGCCAAACATCGAGTAATAGATGTAGAACGGAATCATCGGCAGATTGTTGGTGCTGTAAGAGGTCGCCGCTGCCAGCCAGGAACAACCTGCGCCCAGCTCGTTGATCCCTTCCTGCAGAATCTGGCCTTTCTCGTCTTCTTTATAGTAAGCAACCTGCTCGCGGTCCTGCGGGGTGTACTGCTGACCGTTCGGGCTGTAAATACCAATCTGACGGAACAGACCTTCCATACCGAAAGTACGCGCTTCGTCGGCGATGATCGGCACCAGACGATCTTTGATCGACTTGTTCTTCAGCATCACGTTCAGGGCACGAACGAAAGCGATAGTGGTAGAAATCTCTTTGCTCTGCTCTTCCAGCAGCGCGCCGAAGTCTTGCAGGCTCGGCAGCTCCAGCTTCTCGGTGAAGTTCGGCTGGCGGCTTGGCAGATAACCGTGCAGCTTCTGACGCTGAGCGTGCAGATAGGTATGCTCTTCAGAACCTTCCGGGAAGGTGATGTACGGCAGTTTTTCGATATCTGCATCAGACACCGGCACATTGAAACGGTCGCGGATGTGCCGCACGCCGTCCATGTTCATTTTCTTAACCTGGTGCGCGATGTTTTTGCCTTCAGCCGCGTCGCCCATGCCGTAACCTTTAATGGTATGAGCAAGGATTACAGTCGCTTTGCCTTTGGTTTCCTGCGCTTTCTTGAATGCGGCGTAGATTTTCTTCGGATCGTGACCGCCACGGTTCAGAGCCCAGATCTGCTCGTCAGTCCAGTCTGCAACCAGTGCTGCAGTTTCCGGATATTTACCGAAGAAGTGTTCACGAACATACGCACCATCTTTCGATTTGAAGGTCTGGTAGTCGCCGTCAACGGTTTCGTTCATCAGCTGGATCAGTTTACCGCTGGTATCTTTACGCAGCAGTTCATCCCAACGGCTACCCCACATCACTTTGATCACGTTCCAGCCAGCACCTTCGAAGATGCCTTCCAGTTCGTTGATGATCTTGCCGTTACCAGTTACCGGGCCGTCAAGACGCTGCAGGTTACAGTTGATAACGAAGACCAGGTTATCCAGTTTTTCACGGGTAGCGATGGTAATCGCACCTTTGGATTCCGGTTCGTCCATTTCACCGTCGCCGAGGAACGCGTAAACGGTCTGTTTAGAGGTATCTTTCAGGCCACGGTGTTCCAGATATTTCAGGAATTTAGCCTGGTAAATAGCACCAATCGGACCCAGACCCATAGATACGGTCGGGAACTGCCAGAATTCCGGCATCAATTTCGGGTGCGGATAGGAAGATAGGCCATTGCCGTGAACTTCCTGACGGAAGTTATCGAGCTGCTCCTGAGTCAGACGACCTTCCAGGAAAGCACGAGCGTAAACGCCCGGGGAGATGTGACCCTGGAAGTAAACCAGGTCGCCGCCATCCTGCTCGTTGCGTGCACGGAAGAAGTGGTTAAAGCACACATCATAAATGGTTGCGGAAGACTGGAAGGATGCCATGTGGCCGCCCAGTTCCAGATCTTTTTTGGATGCACGCAGAACCGTCATGATGGCGTTCCAGCGGATAGCTGAACGAATACGGCGTTCCAGTTCCAGATTACCCGGATACTCCGGTTGTTCTTCAACGGGGATGGTGTTGATGTAGTTGCTGACGCCGGTGCCTGCGGCTACGTTGACTCCGCCTTTGCGGGCTTCAGCAAGCAGTTGGTCGATCAGATACTGAGCACGCTCAACACCTTCTTCACGGATGACCGATTCGATCGCCTGGAGCCAGTCGCGAGTTTCGATCGGATCCACGTCATTTGGGAAACGTTCTGACATGGGTTATTCCTTATCTATCTAATAACGTTGAGTTTTCTGGAACCTGTCCCATTGAACTCTCGCCGGAAAGCTCAATAAGACAGGTTCTACGTTTAGTTGCCGCGCTTTTATATGCGCTTGATTTACAACATCTTCTGGCTAATTTTCACCAGAAAAATCACTAATTCTTTCGTTGCTCCAGACGGCGCAGAGAACGCTCACGGCGACTCTCTTCACGGCTTCTGTCGAGCAAAATTTCTTCGATAAAGGCCAGATGGCGATGTGATGCTTCGCGCGCTTCTTCCGGCTTACCGGCCATAATCGCTTCGAATATGCGGGTGCGGTGACTACTCACCAGCGGCAGCATCTCGCGACGCGAATAGAGCAATTCGAAGTTCTGACGGACATTCTGAGCCAACATCGGCTCCATACACCTTAGCAGATGAAGCAAAACCACATTGTGGGCCGCTTCGGTGACGGCAATCTGATACTGGAGTACGGCGTTTGATTCCGCGTCCAGATCGCCAGACTGCTGCGCCAGCTCTATGGCGTGATGGAGTTCACGGATGCGTTCCTTGTCTTCATCGGTACTACGCAGCGCGGCGTAATAAGCGGCGATACCTTCCAGGGCGTGTCGTGTTTCGAGCAAGTCATACTGTGATTCAGGATGGTCGGAGAGCAGCTCCACCAGCGGATCGCTGAAACTTTGCCAGAGGCTGCTCTGGACAAAAGTGCCGCCACCCTGGCGACGAAGCAACAAGCCCTTCGCTTCGAGACGTTGAATCGCCTCACGCAAGGAGGGACGGGAGACGTCGAACTGTTTCGCCAGTTCGCGTTCCGGTGGGAGTTTTTCGCCCGGACGAAGTGTGCCTTCGAGGATCAAAAACTCCAGTTGCTGCTCAATCACATCGGAGAGTTTTGGTTGGCGGATTTTGCTGTAGGCCATGAGTTCCTGTCTTAAGCCACTTGCCGAAGTCAATTGGTCTTACCAATTTCATGTCTGTGACGCTAAAGTAACAAAGTATTCACCTCATGTCCATACAGGTTTTGATTGAAATCATGAAACTGTGCACATTTTAACAACTTGACACATATGACGTTTCAAAGTTGTAACTATGCACAAATGTAGACTTTACGTGAGCAATGGTTTTTTTAACGTTTATTAAACTATAAAAATCCGAATTGAACCGATTCACTTACCAATTTTTCGATTTTTAATGCCATTAAAATGAATTTATATTCATTTATTGCGGTGGGGGTGTTTCGGGGCTTCCCTTTACAAACGATTTCTTTTTAGGCAACTCATCTTCAACCTGGCATAAAGCGAGTGCATTCGCTGCCACATACCATTATTCTTGATCTGACGGAAGTCCCTTTGTAACAATTCAAACGCCTTTGATGTAAACAAATTAATACAACAAACGGAATTGCAAACTTACACACGCATTACTGCGTAGATCAAAAAAACAATCACCGCACGAGGTTTCATGATGGAAGGTCAACAGCACGGCGAGCAGCTAAAGCGCGGCCTTAAAAACCGCCATATCCAGCTTATCGCGCTGGGTGGCGCGATAGGAACCGGGCTATTCCTGGGAAGCGCCTCCGTAATACAGTCCGCAGGGCCAGGGATTATCCTGGGTTACGCTATTGCCGGTTTTATCGCCTTTCTGATCATGCGTCAGTTAGGTGAAATGGTGGTCGAAGAACCGGTAGCAGGCTCCTTCAGCCACTTTGCTTATAAATACTGGGGCAGCTTTGCTGGTTTCGCCTCTGGCTGGAACTACTGGGTACTGTACGTTTTAGTTGCCATGGCAGAGCTTACTGCCGTCGGCAAATACATTCAGTTCTGGTATCCGGAAATCCCCACCTGGGCTTCGGCCGCCGTATTCTTTGTGGTGATCAACGCCATCAATCTGACCAACGTTAAAGTGTTTGGCGAGATGGAGTTCTGGTTTGCCATTATCAAAGTTATCGCGGTGGTGGCGATGATCATCTTCGGTGGCTGGCTGCTGTTTAGCGGCAACGGCGGCCCGCAGGCGAGCGTTAGCAACCTGTGGGATCAAGGTGGCTTCCTGCCGCACGGCTTCACCGGGCTGGTGATGATGATGGCGATTATCATGTTCTCGTTCGGCGGTCTGGAACTGGTGGGCATCACCGCAGCAGAAGCAGATAACCCGGAGCAAAGTATTCCCAAAGCGACTAACCAGGTTATCTACCGCATCCTGATTTTCTATATTGGTTCGTTAGCCGTTCTGCTCTCCCTGATGCCGTGGACACGCGTTACCGCCGATACCAGTCCGTTTGTGCTGATCTTCCACGAGTTGGGCGATACTTTTGTAGCTAACGCCCTGAATATCGTGGTGTTGACGGCGGCGCTTTCGGTTTACAACAGTTGCGTCTACTGCAACAGCCGTATGCTTTTCGGTCTGGCACAACAAGGAAACGCACCGAAAATGCTCGCTTCCGTCGATAAACGCGGCGTACCGGTAAACACCATTCTGGTCTCTGCGTTGGTTACGGCATTGTGCGTACTGATTAACTACCTTGCCCCAGAGTCCGCATTCGGACTGTTAATGGCGCTGGTGGTTTCCGCTCTGGTGATCAACTGGGCGATGATTAGCCTGGCACATATGAAGTTCCGCCGCGCTAAGCAAGAACAAGGTGTGATAACTCGTTTCCCTGCCCTGCTCTATCCACTGGGTAACTGGATCTGCCTGCTATTTATGGCGGCGGTACTGGTGATTATGCTGATGACGCCGGGAATGGCGATTTCGGTTTACCTGATCCCGGTATGGCTGCTCGTGTTAGGCATCGGCTATCTGTTTAAAGAGAAAACCGCAAAAGCCGTAAAAGCGCATTAATTTCTCTACGCCCTCACCCGCGCAGGGTGAGGGCTACAATCTTTTACACCAACGCTCCGTAAATCGTCAGTAGCGCAATCACCACCACAACCACGAACGAAGTTTTCTTCGCCATTGAAACCGCTGCTTTCGGCGTCTCCACCTTATCAACATGCGGTTCACGCGCCAGAGAGAACTGCGCCAGACGCGTTAACACCTGATATTGCGAAGTATGGAAATCACCCAGCGAAGCGAACCAGGCAGGTAATGCTTTCTCACCGTGACCGATCAAGGCATATACCACACCCGCAAGACGAACCGGCACCCAATCCAGCACATGAAGCACGGCATCAATGCCGGACTGTAAACGATGATGCGGCGTCTGGTAACGCGCCAGCCAGTATTGCCATGCACGCAAAAACGCATACCCCATCAGCGTAACTGGCCCCCAGGTTCCCCCTACAATCAACCAGAACAGCGGCGCCAGGTAAAAACGGAAATTGATCCACAGCAATGCATTTTGCAGCTCACGCAAGAACTCACGTTCATCACAACCTGCAGGAACACCGTGAATCATGGTTAATTCGCCAGCCATCGTGGAACGGGCATGGTTATCGTTACGTGAAGCGGCTGTCAGATATGCATGATAATGGAGACGCACTTTACCCGCGCCAATACACAGTAAACCAAGCAACAGCCATACCAGCAGCGTAGGGACGTTGAACAATAACCCATGCAACGCGCGCAACAGCAAAAAAGTCACCCCCATCGCAATAATGGTCATACCTAACGTGCGCCCCAGCGAAAAATGTTTCACCCGCCGAAAGAACGCTTCAAGACGGTGATCAAGCTGCCAGTGCTCGCCCAACTTAAACAGGCGCTCAAAAATTAGCACCAGTAAGGTTGTAAATAGCGTCATGTTGTCTCCTTGCTAACCAGCGCACGAAACCGTGCCCAATCAAATGCAGGACCGGGATCGGTTTTCCGCTCCGGCGCAATATCGCAATGCCCCGTCATGTTTTTAGCGATATCTGGATAGCGATCAATCAGCGCCCGCGTAACCGCCGCAAGCTGTTGATACTGCGCATCGGTGTACGCCAGCGTGTCAGTACCTTCCAGCTCAATCCCAATAGAAAAATCATTACAGCGTTCGCGACCTTGATACTGAGAGACTCCCGCGTGCCAGGCGCGTTTATCGAAAGGAACATACTGGACAATTTCACCATCACGGCGAATCAAACAATGAGCGGAAACGCGCAAATGGGCGATCTCAGCAAAGAAAGGATGTGCCTGCGGATCAATAGTTCCGGTGAATAATGCGTCGATCCACGGACCGCCAAACTCGCCTGGCGGCAGGCTAATATTGTGCACCACCAGCAGGGTGGGTGTTTCGTCATCCGGGCGACAATCGTAATGTGGTGAGGGAACGCGGCGCGCGCCGACCAGCCACCCCTGTTCTAACAACATGCAGGATCTCCTTATATGTGGTGCTAATACCCGGTTCAGAGTAGCATGTTTCTACCTTATGATTCGTTAGCTATCTGGAGTTTTAACATGCCGCCTCGCCGCTATAACCCTGACACCCGACGTGACGAGCTGCTGGAACGCATTAATCTCGATATCCCCGGCGCGGTGGCTCAGGCGCTGCGGGAAGATTTAGGCGGAACAGTCGATGCCAACAATGACATTACGGCAAAACTTTTACCGGAAAATTCTCGCTCTCATGCCACGGTGATCACCCGCGAGAATGGCGTATTTTGCGGCAAACGCTGGGTTGAAGAGGTGTTTATTCAGCTGGCAGGCGACGATGTCACCATCATCTGGCATGTCGATGACGGCGATGTCATCAACGCCAATCAACCCTTGTTCGAACTTGAAGGCCCATCCCGCGTGCTGTTAACGGGCGAACGCACTGCGCTCAATTTTGTGCAAACCCTTTCAGGGGTTGCCAGTAAGGTACGCCACTATGTCGAATTACTGGAAGGCACCAACACGCAGTTGTTGGATACGCGCAAAACCTTACCCGGCCTGCGTTCAGCTCTGAAATACGCGGTACTTTGCGGCGGCGGAGCGAATCACCGTCTGGGGCTTTCTGATGCCTTCCTTATCAAAGAAAACCATATTATTGCCTCCGGCTCAGTGCGTCAGGCGGTCGAAAAAGCGTCCTGGTTGCACCCGGATGCGCCAGTAGAAGTCGAAGTAGAAAATCTGGAAGAACTTGATGAAGCCCTGAAAGCAGGTGCCGATATCATCATGCTGGATAACTTCGAAACAGACCAGATGCGCGAAGCCGTCAAACGCACCAACGGCAAGGCGCTACTGGAAGTGTCTGGCAACGTCACCGACAAAACTCTGCGCGAATTTGCCGAAACGGGCGTGGACTTTATCTCCGTCGGTGCGCTAACTAAACACGTACAGGCACTCGACCTTTCAATGCGTTTTCGCTAATTGCTGACAGATTTATCCGCTCCGTAGCGGGCGGATAATCTTCCCTTCCCCCATCTTTCTTCGTAACGCCTCGCAAATTTCTTGTCTTTCACTGCAACGTAATAAAAAACCCCGGAAGCTGCTTTCCCGTTTTGTTTTTTGCCCCTCGCCTGTGCCGATGGCGTTTGCCAAAGTAGCGCCAACGAAATCAAGGAGCAAAACAGATGGACAAGCAACGCGGTTTTACACTTATCGAACTGATGGTGGTTATTGGCATCATTGCCATTTTAAGCGCCATCGGCATTCCCGCTTATCAGAACTACCTGCGCAAAGCCGCACTCACCGACATGCTACAAACCTTTGTGCCTTACCGTACTGCCGTAGAGTTGTGCGCGCTGGAACATGGTGGATTAGATACCTGTGACGGCGGTAGCAATGGCATCCCCTCGCCCACCACCACTCGCTATGTTTCAGCCATGAGTGTGGCAAAGGGCGTGGTGTCGCTGACCGGGCAGGAGAGCCTCAATGGGCTAAGCGTCGTCATGACGCCGGGTTGGGATAACGCAAACGGCGTCACCGGCTGGACGCGCAACTGCAATATTCAAAGTGACAGCGCGTTGCAGCAAGCCTGCGAAGATGTCTTCCGCTTTGATGACGCTAACTAAGGAGCGGCCATGAATATTTCACAGCTCACCGCCCTGTGTCTGCGTTATCAGGGAGTCTTGCTGGATGCCAGCGAAGAGGTGGTTCATGTGGTGGTGGTCGATGCACCTTCGCATGAGCTACTGGACGCATTGCATTTCGCTACCACCAAACGTATTGAGATCATCTGCTGGACGCGCCAGCAGATGGAAGGTCACGCCAGTCGCGTACAACAAACGTTGCCCTTAGCCGTTCAGGAGAAGCATCAGCCCAGAGCAGAGTTGCTGACCCAAACGTTACAATCTGCGCTGGAACAACGCGCGTCTGATATTCATATCGAACCAGCAGACAATGGATACCGTATCCGCCTGCGTATCGACGGTGTACTGCATCCTTTACCGGATGTTTCACCGGATGCCGGAGTCGCATTAACCGCCAGATTAAAAGTGCTGGGAAGCCTGGATATTGCGGAACATCGCCTGCCGCAGGACGGGCAATTCACTGTCGAACTGGCAGGGAACGCCGTCTCATTTCGCATTGCGACCTTGCCATGTCGGGGCGGTGAAAAGGTGGTATTAAGGTTGTTACAGCAGGTAAACCAGGCGCTGGATGTCAACACGCTGGGAATGCAGCCATTACAACTGGCGGACTTTGCTCATGCCCTACAGCAACCACAAGGACTGGTACTGGTAACTGGGCCAACCGGAAGCGGAAAAACCGTCACGCTTTATAGCGCCCTGCAAACGCTGAATACCGCTGACATTAATATTTGTAGCGTCGAAGATCCGGTTGAGATCCCCATCGCCGGGCTAAACCAGACGCAAATACATCCGCGTGCCGGGCTCACCTTTCAGGGCGTTTTGCGTGCGTTATTGCGCCAGGATCCTGACGTCATCATGATCGGAGAGATCCGCGATGGCGAAACGGCAGAAATCGCCATTAAAGCCGCGCAAACGGGTCATCTGGTATTGTCTACGCTACACACTAATTCCACCTGCGAAACGCTGGTGCGTTTACAGCAAATGGGGGTCGCCCGCTGGATGCTCTCGTCGGCGCTCACGCTGGTAATAGCCCAGCGTCTGGTACGCAAACTTTGCCCACATTGTCGCCGGCAGCAAGGGGAGCCTATCCATATTCCCGACAATGTATGGCTATCGCCGCTGCCCCGCTGGCAAGCACCCGGTTGTGAACATTGCTACCTCGGTTTTTATGGTCGCACGGCCTTGTTTGAAGTTTTGCCCATAACACCGATTATACGTCAGCTTATTGCCGCTAATACCGACGTTGAATCGCTGGAAACGCACGCCCGACAGGCGGGAATGCGCACGCTTTTTGAAAACGGCTGCCTGGCCGTGGAGCAAGGCTTAACCACCTTTGAAGAGTTAATCCGCGTATTGGGGATGCCGCATGGCGAGTAAGCAACTCTGGCGCTGGCATGGCATAACCGGCGACGGCAATACGCAAGATGGGATGCTATGGGCAGAGAGCCGTGCTTTGCTGCTTATGGCACTACAGCAACAGATGGTTACTCCACTAAGCCTGAAGCGAATCGCCATCAATTCTGCGCAGTGGCGAGGAGATAAAAGCGCGGAAGTCATTCATCAACTGGCGACGCTACTCAAAGCCGGGTTGACGCTTTCTGAAGGGCTGGCACTGTTGGCGGAACAGCATCCCAGTAAGCAATGGCAAGTGTTGCTGCAATCACTGGCGCACGATCTCGAGCAGGGCGTTACCTTTTCCAATGCTTTATTACCCTGGTCAGAGGTATTTCCACCACTCTACCAGGCGATGATCCGCACGGGTGAACTGACCGGTAAGCTGGATGAATGCTGTTTTGAACTGGCTCGTCAGCAAAAAGCCCAGCGTCAGCTGGCCGACAAAGTGAAATCAGCATTGCGTTATCCCATCATCATCTTAGCGATGGCAATCATGGTGGTTGTGGCAATGCTGCATTTTGTTCTGCCGGAGTTTGCCGCTATCTATAGGACCTTTAACACCCCGTTACCGGCGCTAACGCAGGGGATCATGACGCTGGCAGATTTTAGTGGTGAATGGGGCTGGCTGCTGGTGTTGTTCGGCTTTCTGCTGGCAATAGCTAATAAGTTGCTGATACGCCGCCCGACCTGGCTTATCGTGCGACAGAAATTGCTGTTACGCATCCCAATTATGGGTTCCCTGATGCGGGGACAAAAACTCACGCAGATTTTTACGATTCTGGCGCTGACACAAAGTGCAGGGATTACTTTTTTACAAGGGATTGAGAGCGTCAGAGAAACAATGCGCTGTCCGTACTGGGCGCAACTTCTGACACAAATCCAGCACGATATCAGTAACGGTCAGCCTATCTGGCTGGCGCTAAAAAATGCCGGTGAGTTTAGCCCACTCTGTTTGCAATTAGTGAGAACAGGAGAGGCATCCGGCTCGCTGGATCTCATGTTAGATAACCTCGCTCACCATCATCGGGATAACACGCTGGCGCTGGCAGATAATCTTGCAGCCTTACTGGAACCGGCGTTGCTGGTTATTACAGGAGGAATTATCGGTACGCTGGTGGTGGCAATGTATCTGCCAATTTTCCATTTAGGCGATGCGATGAGTGGGATGGGATAACGCTGGCGTGGTGATCCACGCCAGCATTGGGAGATTACAGGTTATTGAAGATGCGGTTTTCTTGTTCCTGCACACGGATAAACGTGGTGCGCTTGGTCAGCTCTTTCAGGCGTGAAGCCCCAACGTATGTACAAGCTGAACGCAGACCGCCTAAAATATCACGTGCGGTATTTTCAACCGGACCACGCAGCGGCAGCTTAACGGTTTTACCTTCTGCAGCGCGATATTCCGCAACGCCGCCAACGTGGCGTTTCATCGCAGACTCGGAGCTCATGCCGTAGAACAGCATAAATTTCTCGCCGTTCTCTTCAACAATGCGACCACCGCTCTCTTCGTGGCCTGCCAGCATACCACCGAGCATCACGAAATCAGCACCGCCGCCAAAGGCTTTCGCGACATCGCCCGGTGTGGTGCAGCCACCATCGCTGACGATCATCCCGCCCAGACCGTGCGCGGCATCGGCACATTCGATTACCGCAGAAAGTTGCGGATAACCGACGCCTGTTTTGACGCGAGTTGTACAGACAGAACCTGGGCCAATACCAACTTTAACGATATCAGCACCGGAGAGGATAAGCTCCTCACACATTTCACCAGTCACTACGTTGCCAGCACAAATGGTTTTGGTCGGCCACGCTTCACGCGCTTTCGCAACGAACTGCACGAAGTGTTCGGAATAACCATTCGCCACATCAATACAAACGAAGTTTAATGCCGGGTTCAGGTCGAGAATTTGTTTGGTTTTTTCGAAATCCGCATCAGACGTGCCGGTAGAAACCATCACATGTTTCAGCACATCAGCGGAAGAATTGTTGATAAACGCTTGCCACTCTTCGACAGAATAGTGTTTATGCACAGCAGTCAGAATATCAAAAGAAGCCAGCGCAGAGGCCATGGAAAAAGTGCCTACGGTGTCCATATTCGCGGCGATAATCGGCACGCCGGACCAGCTCTGACCTGAATGTTTGAAGGTGAATTGACGTTCCAGTTCAACATCGGAACGACTTTTAAGAGTAGAACGTTTAGGACGGATGAGGACGTCTTTAAAACCTAACTTCAGATCTTCTTCAATACGCATGTGCGGATTCCTGGGGTTAATGGCTATAAGGATAAGAGCGCAACTCCAGTGACGCTATCATACGCACTAATCGATGTGGCGCAAGACTGCGAAATTGTCTTTTTTTACGCTACAATCCCATAAATTTACCTGGTAAATAATGAGCGAATGTTCCATCAATTTCGCTTTTGTACGCTCATTTTTAACATTTTGATAATCATGATGAATTCCCGGGAATATAAATTATGAGGTATATAGTTGCCTTAACGGGAGGCATTGGCAGTGGCAAGAGTACCGTTGCAAATGCGTTTGCAGACCTCGGAATTAACGTCATTGATGCCGATATTATTGCGCGTCAGGTGGTTGAACCAGGTGCACCTGCGCTACGTGCCATTGCTGAACACTTTGGCGCTGACATGATTGCTGCTGATGGGTCATTGCAGCGCAGGGTCTTGCGCGAGCGGATCTTCGCTAACCCGGTAGAGAAAAACTGGCTTAACGCCCTGCTGCATCCGCTGATTCAGCAGGAGACGCAACGTCAGATCCAGCAGGCAACTTCTCCCTATATACTGTGGGTTGTGCCATTGCTGGTAGAAAACTCACTGTATAAAAAAGCGAATCGTGTGCTGGTGGTGGATGTCAGCCCAGAAACGCAACTTAAGCGCACCATGCAGCGCGATGATGTTACTCGCGGGCATGTCGAACAAATTCTTGCTGCCCAGGCAACGCGCGAAGCCCGTCTTGCCGTGGCAGATGACGTCATTGATAATAACGGCGCACCGGATGCTATTGCATCGGATGTTGCCCGCCTGCACGCACACTATTTGCAGCTTGCGTCGCAGTTTGTCTCACAGGAAAAACCGTAATGCAGACCCAGGTCCTTTTTGAACATCCACTAAATGAAAAAATGCGTACATGGCTGCGCATTGAGTTTTTAATTCAACAACTCACCGTAAATTTACCCATCGTTGACTACGCTGGCGCCCTGCATTTCTTCCGTAATGTCAGCGAATTGCTGGATGTTTTCGAGCGCGGAGAAGTGCGCACTGAGCTGTTGAAAGAGCTTGACCGCCAGCAACGTAAACTCCAGACCTGGATTGGCGTGCCAGGCGTTGATCAGAGCCGTATTGAAGCATTAATTCAGCAGTTAAAAACAGCGGGTAGCGTGTTGATTTCCGCGCCGCGTATCGGGCAATTTCTACGTGAAGACAGGCTGATTGCCTTAGTGCGTCAGCGTCTGAGCATCCCTGGCGGCTGTTGTAGCTTTGATTTGCCCACTTTGCATATCTGGCTGCATTTACCCCAGTCACAACGCGACAGCCAGGTAGAAACCTGGATTGCCAGCCTGAACCCGCTCACCCAGGCACTTACCATGGTGCTTGATTTAATTCGCCAGTCTGCCCCCTTCCGCAAACAAACCAGCCTGAATGGTTTTTATCAGGATAATGGTGACGATGCCGATTTGCTGCGCCTGAATCTGGCGCTCGATTCACAGCTTTATCCGCAAATTTCCGGTCATAAAAGCCGTTTTGCGATTCGTTTTATGCCGCTGGACAGTGAAAATGGACAAGTACCGGAACGTCTGGATTTCGAACTGGCCTGTTGCTAAGGAGTAAAAATGTCAGAAACTATTACGGTGAATTGCCCTACCTGCGGGAAAACGGTGGTTTGGGGTGAAGTCAGCCCGTTTCGGCCATTTTGTTGCAAACGTTGTCAACTGATCGACCTCGGAGAATGGGCTGCTGAAGAAAAACGAATCCCCAGCAGCGGTGATCTTTCTGAGAGTGATGACTGGAGCGAAGAGCCAAAGCAGTGACATTTTGTCTGATGCCGCACGTAGGCCTGATTAGACGCGGTCAGCGTCGCATCAGGCATCTTGCGCAAATGTCGGATGCGGCGTGAACGCCTTATCCGACCTACAGACGTTTAAGCTTCGCAATTACCGGTTCATTGGCTGGCGGAAAATCATCGGCATTCAGACCGACCAGCGACATCCACTTAGCGGGTTGCCCTTCTTTACCCCACGGCTCCCCTTCCCAGCTTTCGACCAGCCAGAACCACAGTGTTATATGCCTGTCCGGGAATTCATATTCCAGCTTTTCAAATAGATAAAAATGTTGGGGGGTAATCCCGACTTCTTCCTGAAGTTCACGCACCACCGCTCGTTCCGGTGTTTCGCCCATTTCAATTTTACCGCCTGGAAACTCCAGTTTATTCGCCATGTGCGCATCTGCGGCACGACGAGTAATAAAAATTTCATTGTTCTCGTTGCGAATAATACCCACCGCAATTTGCAGTTTTTTCATTGTCTTAAACCTATAAAAAAGGCGCAGAATCCTGCGCCTTTTATTTCAACAGTTAGCTTTTATTGCAGGCGACCATGGCACTGCTTGTATTTTTTACCAGAACCGCACGGGCAAGGATCGTTACGTCCTACTTTGCGCTCACCGGTTTGCGCCGCCAGTGCCGCTGCGGCTGCAGAGTCGTCATCCTGATGGCTAAGCTGCTGCATTTGCGCTAAACGCTCGGCTTCCATACGACGCTGTTGTTCCAGCTCCTCAACCTCTTCAGGCATACGTACCTGGACTTTGCTCAGCGTGCTGATAACTTCATATTTCAACGACTCCAGCATCGCTGCAAACATGGAGAACGATTCACGTTTGTATTCCTGCTTCGGATCTTTCTGTGCATAGCCACGCAGGTGGATACCCTGACGCAGATAGTCCATCGCTGCCAGGTGCTCTTTCCACAGGGAGTCAAGCGTTTGCAGCATGACGCCTTTCTCGAAGTGACGCATCATCTCAGCACCAACCACTTCTTCTTTACGCTGATACACTTCGATGGACTGCGCCAGAATACGCTCACGCAGCGTCTCTTCATGCAGTTCAGGCTCTTTGTCCAGCCACTCGGCAATCGGCAAATCGAGGTCGAAATCGTTTTTCAGACGTTCCTGCAGACCCGGAATATCCCACATTTCTTCCAGTGACTGTGGCGGAATGTAGGCATCGATGGTCGCTTTGAACACATCTTCACGAATGCTGTTGATGGTTTCGCTCACATCGCTAACATCCAGCAGTTCGTTACGCTGGGAGTAAATGGCGCGACGCTGGTCGTTAGCCACGTCATCATATTCCAGCAGTTGCTTACGAATATCGAAGTTACGGCTTTCAACTTTACGCTGGGCGTTGGCAATCGCTTTGGTCACCCACGGGTGCTCAATGGCTTCGCCTGGTTTCATACCCAGTTTACGCATCATGCCGGATACTCGGTCGGAAGCAAAAATACGCATCAGCGCATCTTCCATCGACAGGTAGAAACGGGAAGAACCAGCATCCCCCTGACGACCAGAACGACCGCGCAACTGATTATCGATACGACGAGATTCGTGACGTTCGGTGCCGATGATATGCAGGCCACCTGCTGCCAGTACCGCATCGTGACGTACCTGCCAGTCGGCTTTAATTTTTTCAATTTGCTCTGCGGTCGGATTTTCCAGCGCGGCAACTTCTGCCTGCCAGCTACCACCAAGCACAATGTCAGTACCACGACCCGCCATGTTGGTCGCGATGGTCACCGCTGCCGGATAACCTGCCTGAGCAACAATCGCCGCTTCGTTGGCGTGGAATTTGGCGTTGAGGACGTTGTGTTTGATACCGGCTTTGGTCAGCTCATTTGACACCAGCTCCGATTTTTCGATGGAGATAGTACCCACCAGCACCGGCTGACCTTTCGCAGTACGTTCTTTGATATCTTCAATGATCGCCTGAATTTTTTCTGCTTCGGTCATGTAGACCAGGTCTGGCAAATCTTTACGAATCATCGGACGGTTGGTCGGAACGACTACGGTATCCAGCTTGTAAATTGAGCTGAATTCGAATGCTTCGGTATCAGCAGTACCGGTCATCCCCGCCAGTTTTTCATACAGACGGAAGTAGTTCTGGAAGGTGATAGAAGCCAGCGTCTGGTTTTCGTTCTGGATCTGCACACCTTCTTTAGCTTCAACAGCCTGGTGCAGACCATCGGACCAGCGACGCCCCTGCATGGTACGACCGGTGTGTTCGTCAACGATGATAACTTCGCCATCTTTAACGATGTAATCGACGTCGCGAGTAAACAGCGCATGAGCGCGCAGCGCCGCCGTTACGTGATGCATCAGCATGATGTTGGCCGGAGAGTACAGCGACTCCCCTTCATCCATGATGCCTTCTTTCACCAGCAGTTCTTCAATCAGCACCAGACCACGTTCGGTCAGGTTCACCTGGCGAGATTTTTCATCAACAGAGAAGTGGCCTTCGCCCTGGAAGGTTTCGGAGTCTTCTTTTTCCTGACGGATCAGGTGCGGAATAATTTTGTTCACTCGCTTATACATTTCCGAGCTGTCTTCAGCCGGGCCGGAAATAATTAGCGGTGTACGCGCTTCATCGATCAGGATGGAGTCCACTTCGTCCACCAGCGCATAGTGCAGTTTACGCTGTACACGTTCTTCAGGGCTGAACGCCATGTTGTCGCGCAGGTAGTCAAAGCCGTATTCATTGTTCGTACCGTAAGTGATGTCAGCCGCGTAAGCCTCACGCTTTGCCGGCGCAGGCATTCCCGGCAGGTTGACGCCGACGGTCAGGCCGAGAAATTCAAACAGCGGACGGTTGTTTTCGGCGTCACGTTGCGCCAGGTAGTCGTTGACGGTAACAACGTGCACACCTTTACCGGTTAATGCGTTCAAGTAAGCAGGCAGCGTTGCGGTCAGAGTTTTACCTTCACCAGTACGCATTTCCGCGATGCAACGTTCATTAAGAACCATACCGCCGAGCAACTGTACATCGAAGTGACGCATACCAAAGACGCGCTTACTTGCTTCACGCACGACGGCGAAGGCTTCCGGGATCAGATTTTCCAGCACTTCGCCTTTTTCCAGGCGCGCGCGGAACTCTGCGGTTTTCCCTTTCAGTTCTTCGTCGGAGAGTTTTTCCATCTCCGGTTCCATGGCATTGATGATGTTCACCACTTTGCGCATCCGGCGCAGGGTACGATCGTTACGACTACCGAAAACTTTAGTTAATAATTTGATTAGCATAATAAAATCTCAAACGCCCCGCGTTGCGGAGTTAATAAAATGAAATAAAGGTTTATTGTTGTTAGCTGAGGCGTTGAGGGCCAGCACGGATGCCTTGCGCCAGGCTTATCCAGACGGGCGTGCTGAATGTTGCTTGTGGGGTAAAATGCGCATAATCAATGCGATAATCATTTTCAGACGGCGTGCCTTCCTGGGTCAGCAGCGCGCTGAGCGTATCCAGTAAAGCAAGATGTTGCGCCTGAAGAGGCAAAGATTCTTCGGCAACGGGCAGCGTTTGCGGTGCCATTGCGAAGGAAAGATGACGGATTACCGTGCGAATTGCGTGCTGATGCCAGTAATCAACAGAATAGTTTGAGTTCGGGCGGCGCGTGTTCGCTTCCAGCAAGGCCAACTGACCAAAGTTAACTTTGGCGGAAGGCTCGTGGTTGCGGGTTGTCGCTTTTGCGGGCGCATTTGGTTCGGCGGCGTTGCTGAGCGCAGGCAGACCTAAACTCGCCGCGACCATCCCTAACAAGAGATGCGGCCAGAAGTAGCGTTTACCAAACTGTCGCCAGCGCGTCAGTATTCCACTCACGTTATTGCCATCCCGATCGTATTCAAACGTTTTTAGCGCACAAATCTTATCATTAAAGCCTGAAGTCCACAGCAGGAATGAAGATAAGTTGTACGTAAAAGTGCTTAAGAAAACAGCGTTCGCACCGTTTCTTACGGCTCTGATAAAAGCTCAAAAAAAACGACTGGTTCACCTGGCCGGAGAGAGTGCCAGATTTGCCAGTCGAATTTTATACGACAGTATAAATGTCGTTATGCCAGTACGGCTGAAGGCGCTTTGAAGGCCAACGGCAGTTCTGCGTCGTCCTGGAAGGTCACATATTCCCAGGCTTCCTGTTTTGCCAGGACAGCCTGCAACAATTTATTATTCAGTGCATGACCGGATTTATAAGCGGTGAATGCACCAATAATGTTGTGACCACACATGAACAAGTCACCGATCGCATCGAGCATTTTGTGACGAACAAATTCGTCTTCAAAACGCAGACCGTCTTCGTTCAGTACGCGATAATCGTCAACAACGATGGCACAATCGAAACTGCCGCCCAGGCACAAACCACGAGACTGCAGGTATTCGATATCACGCATGAAACCGAACGTACGCGCACGGCTGATCTGGCGCATAAACGCATCAGCAGAGAAGTTCATCGCATAACGTTGATTGCTGGAATCGATAGCCGGATGGTTGAAATCGATGGTGAAATCCAGCGAAAAACCATTGTATGGCTTAAATTCAGCCCACTTATCGCCATCTTCGACACGAACAGTCTCTTTGATGCGAACAAATTTCTTGGCGCAGTTCAGCTCGTCGATACCCGCATCAAGCAGCAGGTAAACAAACGGAGCGGCACTACCGTCCATGATCGGGATTTCCGGTGCGTTAACTTCGATAACAATGTTATCGATGCCTAAGCCCGCGAGCGCAGCATTCAGGTGCTCAACGGTTGAAATCCGTACATCATGCTCGTTGACCAGACACGTACAGAGCATGGTATCACGCACAGATTTGGCATCGGCCGGAAAATCTACCGGTGGATTCAAGTCGGTGCGACGATAGATGACCCCGGTGTTGGCCGGCGCAGGGCGTAACGTCAGAGTGACTTTCTTGCCGGTATGTAAACCGACACCCGTCGCCTGAACGATACGTTTAAGTGTCCTTTGTTTGATCATCGTATTATCTCGCCAAATTACCTATCCAACCGAAGTGTACTATACATTCGGCAGGCCAGTTTAGCACAAAGAGCCTGGTAACCCAAATTCCAGCTTAATCTTAGTCAGCTTGCTTACGCAGGAAAGCAGGGATATCCAGATAATCCGGCTCTTTCGCAGTTTGCGGCGTATTGTCGTTCACCACTTTAGCTACCGGTTTCTGCTCTTGCGTCAGCGGTGCCATACCGTGCTGCTGGTAACGATCCATCACCGGCTGCTGAACTTGTTTATTGGTCACCAGAGTGATTTCAGGACGTTTGTCCATGCCGATACCTGTTGCAACCACGGTTACACGCAGTTCGTCGTTCATATCCGGGTCAAGAGAAGTACCGATAACCACAGTCGCGTTATCCGAAGCAAATGCACGGATGGTGTTACCTACGGTTTCGAACTCATCCAGACGCAAGTCGAAGCCCGCCGTGATGTTAACCAGCACGCCGCGCGCACCAGACAGGTCGATGTCTTCCAGCAATGGAGAAGAGATAGCCATTTCAGCCGCTTCTTCCGCACGATCTTCACCGCTCGCCACGCCAGAACCCATCATTGCGTAGCCCATTTCAGACATCACGGTACGTACGTCTGCAAAGTCCACGTTCATCAGACCCGGACGAGTAATCAGTTCGGCGATACCCTGAACTGCGCCTTTCAGCACATCGTTCGCGGCGCCAAACGCATCAAGCAGGGAGATACCGCGCCCCAGCACTTTCAGCAGTTTGTCGTTCGGGATGGTGATCAATGAGTCCACATGCTTGGACAATTCAGTGATCCCCTGCTCCGCGAAGGCCATACGCTTCTTGCCTTCAAAGTTGAAAGGCTTAGTCACGACAGCAACGGTCAGGATACCCAAATCTTTTGCCACTTCAGCAACGACCGGCGCAGCACCTGTACCAGTACCACCACCCATACCTGCTGCAATAAATACCATGTCTGCACCTTCCAGCGCCGCACGTAGTGCATCGCGATCCTCATCAGCCGCATTACGGCCAACTTCTGGATTAGCGCCAGCGCCCAGTCCTTTGGTGATACCACTACCGATCTGAATCGTCTGCCCAACCGCCGTTTTACGCAGCGCCTGTGCATCGGTATTTACCGCGAAAAATTCAACACCTTCAATGCGCTCACGCACCATGTGCTCAACAGCATTACCGCCGCCGCCGCCGACGCCGATGACTTTAATCACCGCGTCGTTGGTAAGTTCCATTGGTTCAAACATAGTTTCTCTCCGATATGTGCCTGTCGCCTGAGGCCGTAATCACCGTCGACCTCATAAAAATTAAAACTCTTTTCGCAGCCAACTATTGAGTCGCTTGATCCACGAGCCAACTGATGCTGTAACACGTTTTTCTACTTCCGCTTCACCGTTAAGATGTGACTCTTTCCCGTAGTGAAGCAATCCCACAGCCGTCGAGTAATACGGCTCCTGAGCATAATCAGTTAAACCGGTGATATTCAGCGGCGCGCCAATACGCACCTGCGTATGAAACACGCGCTGAGCGCAGGCGGCAAGTCCTTCGATCTGCGCCGCGCCACCGGTTAATACAATGCCCGCCGCCAGGTGATGTTTCACGCCTTGTTGGCGAAGCTTTTCCTGCAGCTGCAATATCTCTTCGTTGACCAGGTTGAGCAACTCGGTATACCGTGGCTCAATCACCTCCGCCAGCGTCTGACGTTGCAGACTACGCGGTGGTCGCCCACCTACGCTCGGCACTTCCACGCTCTCATCTTTACCGACGATGGAACCCAACGCGCAGCCATGGCGAACTTTAATCGCTTCGGCGTCGCTTGGCGGCGTGCCAAAGGCATAGGCAATGTCGCTGGTCACCACATTGCCAGCATAAGGAATTACCTTGGTGTGGCGCAATGCCCCACCGGTATAAACGGCGATATCCATTGTACCACCACCGATATCGACGACGCAGACTCCCAGTTCACGTTCGTCTTCCGTCAATACCGAATAACTTGATGCCAGTCCGGCAAATATCAGTTGGTCAACTTTCAGCCCACAACGTTCAACCGCTTTGACAATGTTTTTCGCCATATCGTTGTGACATGTGATCAGGTGCACTTTCGCCTGCATTCGCACGCCCGAAAGTCCTACCGGATTTTTGATCCCTTCCTGATAGTCAATGGCATACTCTTGCGGGATCACATGCAGCACACGATGTTCATCGCGCACACGCACCGATTTCGCGGTATGGACGACGTTTTCCACATCTTCTTGCGTCACTTCTTCTTCAGAAATGGGCACCATACCAATTTCATTCTGGCAGCTGATGTGCTTACCAGAAAGCGCCAGATATACCGAAGAGATCTGGCAATCTGCCATCAATTCTGCCTGGTCAATGGCGCGTTGTACGCATTTGACCACAGATTCGAGGTCGTTAACCCCGCCTTTATCCATACCACGTGACGGGCAGCTGCCCACACCAATGATATTGACCATACCGTCGGGCAGAACTTCCCCTACTAAAGCGGCAACCTTCGCGGTGCCGATCTCCAGTCCTACTACCAGTTTTCTGTCCGTCGCCTTGATCATTGTTGTTCTGCCTGTGCCTGATTTTGTTGCTGAGTAGATTCCTCCGGCGGCAAGGGCGCCCAGCCTACTGCCGCTCCAGAGTCATAACGCAAATCAACGTAGCTAATCCGTTTGCCATCGGTTTGCGCCTGCTGCTGTAAAACCGGATAAAGTTCTACAAAGCGAGCCAAACGTTTCATCGTATCGCCCCGGCCAAGGTTGAGCTTAATATCGTTATTCAGCGTCAACTGCCAGGAACGCCGCGCGGTCATTGCCGCTTCCTTCAGAGTAAATCTGTCCTTTGCCAGCATTTGCCCCATTTCGCGATAACCCTGCAACACTTCATTGGCGCTGCCTTCCGGGCCATACAACATCGGGAGCACCTGCTTGCTAGTGCGATCTGGCGGCACGCTGAAGGTGTTTCCTTCGGCGTCTACCATATGTTGATCATTCCACCGCGCAATCGGCACATATTCAACCAGATGAATCTTCAATTCATCAGGCCACTGCTTTCTGACGCTCACCTGCTTAATCCACGGCAGGCGTTGTTCAATTTGCGTCTGGATGATGTTGACATCCTGAGTCATAAAAGTACCCGGCTCACCCAATGCCAGGATCGACTGCCGGATATCGTCATTACGCGTGTAATGGCGTTCACCGGTCAACACCAGCTTTGAGAGCGGCAGGCGTTGCGCATCTTCCATCCAGCCCAACACGACCCAGCCGCTCACCAACACAGTCGTTAAAACCGTCAGCAGGAAAAGTATCCCCGCCAGACGCGTTCCATTATTGCGGTGAGAAGAAATTTCTTCTTCACTGTTTCGCGTGTTCAGAGCAGCCTGCGACATATTAGTCCGCCAGTTCCAGAATTCGTACTACCAACTGCGAGAAGCTTAAGCCTGCCTGACGTGCCGCCATCGGCACCAGACTGTGGCTGGTCATACCCGGAGAGGTATTGGCTTCCAGCAGATAAAACTGTCCATCGCTGTCCAGCATGACATCAATACGCCCCCATCCTTTGCAACCTAACGTCGTCCATGCTTTCAGCACTAATGCCTGCAAATTGGCCTCTTGTGCCGCGTCTAAACCTGCGGGGCAGAAATACTGTGTCTCATCAGAGAGATACTTCGCCTCATAATCATAGAAGGTTCCGGCGGGTTGAATACGTATTGACGGTAAAATTTCTTCACCGAGTATCGCAACAGTGAACTCCGGCCCACTTAGCCATTTTTCAATCAATACTTCTTCATCGTGCTGAAATGCCAATCTTAATGCATCTTGTAGAGCATTTTCTGCTACTACTTTTGACATTCCCACGCTGGAACCTTCGCGGCTCGGCTTAACGATTAATGGTAAACCCAGAGCAGAAATTTCGGCTAACTGCTTATCGCTAATGCCTTTTTCAAACTCTGCGCGGGTTAACGCTACCCACGGCGCTACGGGTAAACCAGCACCTTGCCACAGCAGTTTGCTGCGTAGTTTATCCATTGAAAGCGCAGATGCCATCACTCCGCTGCCGGTATAAGGCAGTCCCATCAGCTCAAGCATCCCCTGCAATGTGCCGTCTTCACCGCCGCGCCCGTGCAGAGCGATAAATACTTTCTGAAATCCCATCGATTTCAGTTGCGTCACGTCAACTTCTTTCGGGTCGACAGGATGCGCGTCGACGCCGCCTTCGCGCAGCCCGGCTAACACTGCGGCACCAGAGTTCAAAGAAACTTCCCGTTCTGCGGAAGTTCCGCCCAACAGAACCGCGATTTTATCAGTCATGTTGTTCTTCCTCCGGAGTTTGCGGCTTCAGTTTGATTTCAGCTAAAGAACGGGCAATTTTTCCGATATTACCAGCCCCCTGAACGAGAATCAGGTCGTTACCGGTTAATACCGGTGCTAGCATCTCGGCTACCTGCGCCGGGTCCGGCACCAGAATGGGGTCAATTTTCCCACGTCCACGAATCGTGCGACACAGCGAACGGCTGTCCGCTCCCGGAATTGGCGCTTCGCCAGCCGGATACACTTCCAGCATCAACAGGGTATCAACCTGCGTCAGCACATTGGCGAAATCATCATACAGATCGCGCGTACGGGTAAAACGGTGCGGCTGAAACAGCATTACCAGGTTTTTATCCGGCCAGCCTGCACGCGCCGCCTTAATGGTGGCGTCCACTTCGGTCGGGTGGTGACCGTAGTCATCGACCAGCATTGCTGTACCACTTTTACCGTTGACCGGCTCCAGCGGGAATTCACCGAGGAAATCGAAGCGACGACCGGTTCCCTGGAAGCTCTCCAGCGCACGCAGAATAGCGTCGTCGTCAATCCCCTCTTCCGTAGCAACCGCAACCGCAGCCGCCGCGTTCAGCGCATTATGACGACCAGGCGCATTCAGGGTTACGCGCATTGGCTCTTTGTCCTGGCGTAGCAGCGTAAAGTGTCCCTGCGGACCAATCTGCTGATAATCTTCTACACGCACGTCGGCATCTTCGCTGAAGCCGTAAGTTGTGGTCTGACGCCCCACGCGCGGTAACAATTCGCGGATCACCGGATCGTCAACACACATTACCGCACGCCCATAAAACGGCAGGTTGTGCAGAAAATTAATAAAGGTCTGTTTTAAATTCTCAAAGTCGCCCTGGTAGGTATCCATATGGTCGGCTTCGATATTGGTGACAATCGCCACCATGGGTTGCAGATGCAGGAACGATGCATCGCTCTCATCCGCTTCGGCAATCAGGTAGCGGCCATGCCCCAAACGTGCATGAACGCCAGCCGCTTTTACCAGCCCACCGTTAACGAAAGTTGGATCGAGACCCGCTTCCGCATAGATGCTGGAAACCATCGCGGTGGTTGTCGTTTTGCCGTGCGTTCCGGCAATGGCGATGCCATGACGAAAACGCATTAACTCAGCCAGCATTTCCGCGCGACGGATCACCGGAATACGCGCTTCATGGGCGGCAACAATCTCAGGGTTGTCAGCAGAAATTGCACTGGAAACAACGACCACGCTGGCGTCGCGCACGTTTTCCGGGCGATGGTTGAAGTAAATCGTCGCCCCCAGATTCATTAACTGCTGCGTGACCGGATTTGGCGCTAAATCTGAACCACTGATCTGATACCCTTCATTGGCCAGAACTTCGGCAATACCGCCCATACCGGCACCACCGATGCCGACAAAGTGAATGTGCCGAACGCGACGCATTTCGGGCACGATGTAACGCAGTTTTGCCAATTGTTGTGTATTCATTCTTTACGCCATTAACTTCTCAAATTCATGCGATGCAAAAGGCATCGCCACAATTACGCCCGGGCAGCCCGGCTCACTTCATTTGCCACTCGCTCGGTGGCATCCGGGATGGATGCAGCACGGGCGCGTTCTGCCATGGTTAATAAGGTTTCTCGCGACCACCCGGCCAGGGTGTTGGCGACAGCATCCACAGTAAGCTGTGGTTGCTCGATAATTTTGGCTGCGCCCGCTTTTTCCAGCGGCAGTGCATTCCAGTATTGCTGGCGGTCTTTATGCTGAAACGGCACAAACAATGCTGGTAACCCCGCCGCAGCGATTTCACTCACCGTCAACGCACCAGAGCGGCAAAC
Organism: Escherichia sp. MR; assembly: GCF_005280595.1. Taxonomy (NCBI): domain Bacteria; kingdom Pseudomonadati; phylum Pseudomonadota; class Gammaproteobacteria; order Enterobacterales; family Enterobacteriaceae; genus Escherichia; species Escherichia sp. MR. Next base: position 50,381 of record NZ_SZVK01000005.1, read on the forward strand.
GACAACATCCGCCCACGCATACGCCGCCGCCATATCATCAATAAATTCCGTCACTTTATGCTGCGGTTGCCCTGCTTCGGCATACGCTTGTTCAACGGATTGTTGCGAACCTTTGCCGCTCTGATGCCAGATAGTGACTGAATCGCCCAGCTTTGCTGCAACCAGCGGCATTGTCTGGTTAAGAATGCGTGCGCCCTGAGAACCACCCACTACCAACACACGAACCGGACCTTCACGTCCAGCCAAACGTTGCTGCGGCAACGGCAGCGCCAGCACATCGGTACGAACAGGATTACCCACCACTTCCGCATTAGGGAAAGCGCCTGGAAACGCCTGCATCACTTTGGTCGCAATCTTCGCCAGCCATTTATTGGTTAAGCCCGCAATACCGTTTTGTTCATGAAGTACAACAGGAATGCCTAACGACCACGCTGCCAGACCTCCTGGGCCTGAAACGTAGCCGCCCATACCGAGTACCACGTCAGGTTTATACGCTTTCATAATCGCCCGCGCCTGACGCCAGGCGTTAAAGATACGCAACGGAGCTGCGAGTAACGCTTTAATACCCTTACCACGTAGACCAGAGATACGAATAAAGTCGATCTCGATACCGTGCTTCGGTACTAAGTCCGCTTCCATACGATCGGCAGTACCCAGCCAGCGAACTTGCCACCCCTGGGCCATTAAATGATGCGCAACCGCAAGCCCCGGGAACACATGTCCGCCAGTGCCGCCAGCCATCACCATTAATCGCTTCCCTTGACCACTCATCGTGAACCTCGTACAAACGCCTGCGCTTTCTCCAGACGCGTTTCATAATCAATACGCAACAGCATCATGATGGCTGTTGACATAATCAGTAAGCTCGAACCACCGTAACTGATTAGCGGCAATGTCAAACCTTTAGTCGGTAACATCCCTGCCGCCGCGCCTACGTTAACCAGTGCCTGGAAACTAAACCAGATGCCAATTGAACAAGCGAGAAAACCGGAAAAACGATGGTCAATTTCTAACGCTTTACGACCAATCGACATCGCGCGAAAAGCGACGAAGAATACCATTAAAAGCGCCAGCACCACACCGATATACCCCAGTTCTTCGCCGATAATGGCGAAAATAAAGTCAGTGTGCGCTTCCGGCAGATACTCCAGTTTTTGTACCGAGTTACCTAAACCTTGCCCCCACAGTTCGCCGCGACCAAACGCCATCAGCGATTGCGTTAACTGATAGCCGCTGCCGAAGGGATCTTCCCACGGGTTCCAGAATGCGGTAACACGGCGGATACGGTACGGTTCAGCGAGGATCAGCAACACAACCGCTGAAATCCCCATACCGATAATGGCAATGAACTGCCACAATTTCGCCCCCGCCAGGAATAGCATTGCCAGCGTGGTCACAAACAGCACCACCACCGTACCGAGGTCTGGCTGCGCCAGCAGCAACACCGCCAGCACCAGAATCACGCCCATCGGTTTCAGGAAGCCACGCAGGTTATTACGCACTTCGTCGCCTTTGCGCACCAGATAGTTGGCGATATAGCAAAACAGCGACAGCTTGGTCAGTTCGGCTGGCTGGATACGCAACAAGCCAAGATCGATCCAACGCGATGCCCCTTTAACCGAGCTACCCACCACTAGCACGATCATCAACAGGATGATTGATCCGAGCAGCATCGTGGCACTGTAGCGTTGCCAAAACTCCATCGGCAGACGCAGCGTAATGATCGCCAGAATGAACGCCAGGATCAGATAGACGCCATCACGCTTCGCGAAGAAGAACGGATCGTTGGTTAAGCGTTGCCCTATGGGCATTGACGCCGAGGTCACCATGATAAAGCCAATCGCCGCGAGGCCGAAGGTCAGCCACAGCAAGGTGCGATCGTACATGATCAGGCTGTCGGTATCTTTTTCCCGCGAGCCCATCACCCAGCCCTTTAGCGCCGTGGAGATCCAGACCAGGATACTGAATCCCGGCAGGCGCGGCATTTTCAGGCGAGGGAGAGATAAACGCATCAACCTAACTCCTTCGCCAGACGAGCAAACTCATTGCCTCGTTGTTCAAAGTTCTTGAACTGATCAAGGCTGGCACATGCCGGGGAGAGCAGAACCATATCGCCCGGCTGAACACGCGGAGCCAGCAAGCGCATCGCCTGTTCCATCGTTTCGGTTTGTTCTGCCACTTCCGGGCGTAGCGCCGCCAACTGTGCGCCATCACGACCGAAACAATACAGACGCACGTTATCGCCATTCAGATAGCGCGCCAGTGGGCTGAAGTCTGCCGATTTACCATCGCCGCCCAGCAACAAATGCAGCGTGCCGTCTACGTGCAGGCCATTCAGCGCCGCTTCGGTACTACCGACGTTGGTCGCTTTCGAATCGTTAATCCAGCGCACACCGTTATGCTCCAGTACCACTTCAAAGCGATGCGGCAGACCGGTAAAGGTGGTTAATGCTTTCAGGCTGCTGGCACGCGGTAACCCTGCGGCATCTGCCAGCGCCAGTGCTGCCAGCGCATTGGTGTAGTTATGCTGCCCGGAAAGTTTCATCTCTTTCACGTTCAACACTTTCTCGCCTTTCACCCGCAGCCAGGTTTCACCCTGCTGATGGTTCAGGTGATAGTCACCCATATTGACGCCGAAGCTGACACAACGTTCATCTGCACCGCGAATCGGCATCGTTAAGGCATCATCGGCATTAACCACGCAAACTTTTGCGTTTTCGTAAATACGCAGTTTTGCCGCACGATACTGCTGTAAACCAAATGGATAGCGATCCATATGATCTTCAGTCACGTTCAGAATGGTCGCCGCCACCGCCTGTAAGCTGGAAGTCGTTTCCAGCTGGAAGCTTGACAGTTCCAGCACGTACAGTTCGCACTCAGCATCCAGCAGCATCAAGGCTGGCAGGCCAATGTTGCCACCCACGCCAACGTTAACACCTGCTGCTTTCGCCATTTCGCCCACTAAGGTAGTGACAGTGCTTTTGCCGTTAGAACCGGTGATCGCCACAATCGGCGCTTGTGCTTCGCGGCAGAACAGCTCGATATCGCCAACAATTTCAATTCCGGCATCGGCAGCGGCGCTTAGGGACGGATGCGCCAGCGCAATGCCGGGGCTGGCGACAATCAGATCTGCCGCCATCAGCCATTCATCATTGAGACCGCCAGTATGGCGCTCCACCGCTTCGGGTAATTTATCCAGGCCAGGCGGTGTCATACGCGTATCCATAACGCGCGGCGTCACGCCACGAGCGAGGAAAAAGTCCACGCAAGAAAGCCCGGTGAGGCCCAGGCCGATAATGACGACATTTTTACCCAGGTAATCAGCCATGATTAACGTACCTTCAGCGTTGCCAGACCAATCAGGACCAGCATCAGCGAAATAATCCAGAAACGCACAATGACGCGCGGTTCCGGCCAGCCTTTCAGTTCATAGTGGTGATGAATCGGCGCCATGCGGAAAATACGTTGCCCGCGCAGTTTAAAGGAGCCGACTTGCAAAATAACCGACAGGGTTTCGACGACAAACACGCCGCCCATAATCACCAGCAGGAATTCCTGACGCAGCAGTACAGCGATAATGCCCAACGCGCCGCCTAACGCCAGCGAACCTACATCACCCATAAATACCTGTGCCGGATAGGTGTTAAACCACAGGAAGCCCAGCCCTGCTCCGACTATCGCGGTACAGACAATGACCAGTTCCCCTGCATGTCGCAGATACGGTATGTGTAAATAGCTGGCAAAGTTCATGTTTCCGGTCGCCCACGCCACCAGCGCAAAACCACCAGCGACAAATACGGTCGGCATAATCGCCAGGCCATCAAGACCATCGGTCAGGTTTACTGCGTTACCGGTGCCGACAATAACGAAGTAGGCCAGCAGGATGTAGAACAAACCTAACTGCGGCATCACATCCTTAAAGAACGGTACAACCAATTGCGTTGCTGGCGTGTCTTTCCCGGCAAGGTACAAAGCGAAAGCAACACCCAGCGCAATGACCGACATCCAGAAATACTTCCAGCGTGCGATCAACCCTTTGGTGTCTTTGCGCACCACTTTGCGATAGTCATCAACGAAGCCAATGATGCCGTAACCAACCAGCACCACCAGTACGCACCAGACATACGGGTTAGACGGGTAAGCCCACAGCAGTACGGAGATCACAATCGCCGTCAGGATCATAATCCCGCCCATAGTCGGCGTACCGCGCTTGCTGAAGTGCGATTCCGGGCCATCGTTACGCACCACCTGACCAAAGGAGAGTTTTTGCAGATGAGCAATCATGCGCGGCCCCATCCACAATGAGATGAACAGCGCGGTCAGCAGGCTGACGATGGCGCGAAACGTCAGATAGGAAAAGACGTTAAAGCCGGAATAATATTTGACCAAATGTTCGGCCAGCCAAACTAACATGTCCCATTCTCCTGTAAAGCGCGTACTACCTCTTCCATGGCAGCACTACGTGAACCCTTAACTAAAATCGTAATCACCTGTTGCTCTGCAATCAGTGACTTAAGACGCGTAATTAACGCGGATTTATCAGCAAAATGTTCGCCAACACCGCTGGCGGTGCTGATAGCATGGCTTTGTTTACCCACGCTTAACACGCGGTCAATACCAGCAGCTTTTGCCGCTTCGCCCACCTGTACATGGCAGGCTTCGCTTTCAGCGCCCAGTTCCGCCATATCGCCCACCACCAGCACGCGGTAGCCCGGCATTTCAGCCAGTACCTGGACTGCTGCGGTCATTGAACCGACATTGGCGTTGTAGGAGTCGTCGAGCAGCAACTGGTTTTCTGCCAGTTGGATGGGGAACAGACGGCCTGGAACAGCTTTCAGATTTGCCAGCCCCGCTTTGATAGCATCAAGCGTTGCGCCCACGGACATGGAGAGCGCAGCGGCTGCCAGCGCATTCGCAATATTGTGACGCCCCGGCAACGGCAGCAGAACATCGACGCTACCTGTTGGGGTTTGCAGGGTAAATTCCGTACCGTGCGAAGTCACATGGATATTGGTGGCGGTGAAATCGCTGTTGGCGGCATTGGGTGAGAAACGCCACACTTTGTGTGAGCCAATCACACTCTGCCAGTTCAGCCAGTCGTTGTTGTCGGCGTTCATAATGGCGATACCGTTTTCCGGCAGGCCGGTAAAGATTTCGCCTTTCGCTTTTGCCACGCCCGCCAAAGAACCGAAGCCTTCCAGATGCGCCGCCGCCAGGTTGTTGACCAGCGCCGCTTCCGGGCGAGTCAGACTCACAGTCCAGGCAATTTCGCCCTGATGGTTCGCGCCAAGTTCAATAACTGCGTAATCGTATTCCGGCGTTAAGCGCAACAGCGTCATCGGCACGCCGATGTCGTTGTTGAGATTGCCTGCCGTATAAAGCGTGTTGCCGCACTGGCTTAAAATCGCCGCCGTCATCTCTTTAACGGAGGTTTTGCCGGAGGAACCGGTCAGAGCAACCACGCGCGCCGGAACTTGCTGGCGAACCCATGCAGCCAGTTCACCAAACGCCAGACGCGTATCTTTAACGATTAACTGCGGCAGATCGATATCCAGCGGACGGCTAACCAGTAGTGCGCCCGCGCCGCCAGCTTTCGCCTGGTCAGCAAAGTCATGAGCATCGAAACGTTCGCCTTTCAGGGCAACAAACAGGCAGCCCGGCGTCAGTTTTCGCGTGTCAGTGGTTACAGCATCAAGGGTGATATCTGCACCTTGCAGTTCACCGTTGAGAATATCGGTAAGTTGGCTAAGGGTTACGCTAATCATGCAATCACCCCCAGCAGACGCGCCACCGTGACGCGATCGGAGTAGTCCAGACGCTGATTGCCAACAATCTGATAATCTTCATGGCCTTTGCCCGCGACCAGCACCACATCATTCTCTTTAGCCTGCATAACGGCGCACGTTACCGCTTCAGCGCGGCCTTCCATCACTTTGGCATGTCCGGCGTCTAACATTCCCGCCAGAATATCGTTGATGATGGCGCGCGGTTCTTCGGTACGCGGGTTATCGTCCGTCACCACCGCCACGTCAGCAAACTCTTCGGCAATTGCGCCCATCAGTGGACGCTTGCCTTTATCACGATCGCCGCCGCAGCCGAAGACGCACCACAGCTTGCCCGCACAGTGCAGACGCGCCGCCTGTAAGGCTTTTTCCAACGCATCTGGCGTGTGAGCGTAATCCACCACCACCGTCGGTTTGCCTGGCGCAGTGAACACTTCCATACGTCCGCAAACCGGTTGCAGACGTGCGCCGGTTTTTAGCAGATCGGCCAGCGGATAACCCAGCGCCAGCAGTGTCGCCAGCGCCAGCATCAGGTTGCTGACGTTAAAAGCGCCCATCAGGCGGCTTTCTATTTCGCCATCGCCCCAGCTTGAGGTGAAGCGGATAGTCGCACCGCTGTCGTGATAGTTCACATCGGTCACTTTCAGCCAACGACCGTGACAGTTCGGATTGATATTGTCTTCCATCGACACCGCAACCGCGTCTGGTAGTTTTGCCAGCCAGCGGCGACCCACTTCATCGTCGGCGTTAATAATCGCCTGACCGCAATGATGCTCAGAATAAAGCAGCCATTTCGCGGCTTCGTAGTTTTCCATATCACCATGATAATCAAGGTGATCGCGGCTTAAGTTGGTAAAGACCGACGCCGCAAATTTCAATGCCGCCACACGGTGCTGTACCAGCCCGTGGGAGGAAACTTCCATCGCGCAAAAAGTCGCGCCCTGATCCACCAGCCCCGCCAGCTCATGCTGAACGTCAACTGCCGATCCGGTTGTATTTTCCGTCGGGATGACTTTCCCCAGCAGGCCGTTACCAACGGTGCCCATTACCGCGCTGGTTTCGCCAAGCAGTTGGCTCCACTGCGCCAGAAGCTGGGTAGTCGTGGTTTTGCCGTTGGTGCCCGTTACGCCCACGAGACGTAAATTGTCAGAGGGTTCATGGTAAAAGCGGCCCGCCAGTGCAGATAAACGCTCATTGAGCTGGCTGAGATAGATGACCGGTACGCCGTGCATTTCACGGATTTCACCGTCGGTCGCCTCATCTTTCGCCTCTGCAATAATGGCAGCCACACCTTGCGCTATCGCCTGCGGGATATATCGACGCCCGTCCGCCTGATGACCTACTACAGCTACAAAGAGATCGCCCGCCGCAGCCACACGGCTGTCGAGTGTCATCTCTCGCAGTGCTCGCGAAGGTGCGTCTGGCACCCACGGAGCAAGAAGGTCGCGCAAATTACGATCTGCCACCTGTCCCCTCGCCTTGATTAATCACAAATTCATTTTTATCGCCCGTTGTCAGCGCATCCGGCTCGATGTTCATGGTGCGCAATACGCCGCCCATGATGGCACCAAAGACCGGCGCGGAAACGGCGCCGCCGTAGTATTTACCCGCCTGCGGATCGTTGATAACAACAACCAGCGCGAAGCGCGGCTGACTCGCAGGCGCAACGCCTGCGGTATAAGCAATATATTTATTGATGTAGCGACCATCCGGCCCGACCTTTTTCGCAGTACCGGTTTTAATGGCGATACGATAGCCTTTAATCGCCGCCTTCACGCCACCGCCGCCCGGTAGCGCCACGCTTTCCATCATATGCACCACGGTGCGAACAATGGATTCCGGGAAGACACGTTCACCGGGAACCGGGGGGTCAACTTTAGTAATCGACAGCGGGCGATAAATGCCGTAGCTGCCGATAGTTGCGTAGACTCGCGCTAACTGTAACGGTGTTACCATTAGCCCGTAGCCGAAAGAGAAGGTGGCCCTCTCTATGTCAGACCACCGTTGTTTTTGAGGATATAAGCCACTGCGTTCTCCGACCAACCCCAAATTGGTCGCTTTTCCCAGTCCAAAACGTGAGTAAGTGTCTACTAACGCTGAGGACGGCATCGCTAACGCCAGCTTGGAAACACCGACGTTACTCGACTTCTGTAATACCCCGGTCAGGGTTAATTCGCTGTAGCGCGCCACGTCTTTGATTTCGTGGCCGTTAATTCGATAAGGAACGGTATTCAGTACCGAGTTTTCCCGCACGACGCCGCGTTGCAGCGCAGTCATCACCACCATCGGCTTGACGGTTGAACCTGGTTCAAACACGTCGGTGATGGTACGGTTACGCATCGCCTCTTTCGGCGTGCCACTCAGATTGTTTGGGTTATATGACGGGCTGTTAGCCATCGCCAGCACTTCACCGGTGTTGACATCCACCAGCACGGCACTACCGGATTCCGCCTTGTTAAAGGCCACCGCGTTGTTCAGTTCGCGATAAACCAGCGCCTGCAAGCGTTCATCAATACTCAGCGCCAGGTTGTGCGCTGCCTGGCTGTCGGTGGAAGAAATATCTTCAATTACGCGACCGTAGCGGTCTTTTCGCACAATGCGTTCGCCCGGCTGCCCGGTAAGCCATTTATCGAAACTCTTCTCGACACCCTCAATCCCCTGACTATCGACGTTGGTAAAGCCGATGAGGTGAGCGGTCACTTCGCCAGACGGATAATAACGGCGAGATTCTTCACGCAGATGAATCCCCGGTAGTTTTAGTTTCTTGATGTAGTCCGCCATGTCAGGGTTTACCTGACGCGCCAGATAAATAAAGCGTCCTTTCGGGTTGGCGTTAATGCGGGCTGAGAGCTGATCCAGCGGAATGTTAAGCGCGTTAGCCAGCGCCTTCCAGCGGTCACCGACGCTGATACCACCAGCGTCATGCACTTCTTTTGGGTCAGCCCAGATCGCTTTTACCGGCACACTTACTGCTAATGGGCGACCAGAGCGGTCAGTAATCATGCCGCGTGAGGTGGATACTTGTTGAACGCGAAGAGAGCGCATGTCGCCCTCTTTAACCAGCATATCCGGGGAGATAACCTGTAACCACGCTACGCGCCCGAGCAGAAAAGCCAGCGCCAGTAAAATACAGCCGCATAACAACGCAAAACGCCAACTGATAAAGTTGGCATGTTCTTCCTGACGTTTTGGTTTCTGCGTTTTCGCCGCTGCTTTCATGCGTCGCGTTTATCCTTATTTTTGCACTACGATATTTTCTTGTGATGGATCGACATGCTGCATTTGCAGCTTCTCCGTGGCGATCCTTTCCACCCGGCTATGGTCGCCGAGCGCATTCTCTTCAAGAATCAGGTTGCGCCATTCAATGTCTAAAGCGTCTCGCTCCAGCACCAATTGTTCGCGCTGAGCGGTCAGCAAACGGGTATGGTGTGCTGTGGTCACCACAGTCACCGCCGTCAAAATAATGCAAATGAACAGGCAGAGTGGCAGCTTCCCAAATCGCAAAAGATCGTCACCAATGACGCCAGGCAAGGCATGGCGCTCGTGACTTCCCATCGATCCTTTAACTTTGCTTAGAGCTTCTGTCACTCTGCTGATCATGCGTTCGTCCTCTCTGCAATACGCAGAACTGAACTACGGGCGCGAGGGTTCTCTGCCACCTCTTCTTCGCCCGGCATCAACTTGCCTAGTGCTCGCAACTGACGGCCACCCAGTTTTTTGAGCTGCTCTTCGGTCATCGGTAATCCTGCCGGAACCTGCGGACCACGACTGTTTTCACGCATAAAGCGTTTCACAATACGGTCTTCCAGCGAATGAAAACTGATGATCGAAAGCCGCCCACCTGGCGCCAGCACGTTGAGCGAGCTTTTTAGCGCCTGCTCTATCTCCTCCAGTTCACTGTTTACCCAGATGCGCACCGCCTGGAAGGTACGGGTCGCGGGATGTTTGAATTTGTCCTTCACCGGCGTTGCCGCCGCCACCACTTCTGCCAGTTCTTTGGTGCGTGTCATCGGCTGTTCGCGGTTACGCTCGACAATGGCGCGCGCAATACGTTTAGCGAAACGTTCTTCGCCATACGTTTTCAATACCCAGGCGATATCGGCTTCTTCGGCAGTTTGTAGCCATTCAGCAGCGGATTGACCGCGCGTCGGATCCATACGCATGTCCAGCGGGCCATCGCGCATAAAGGAAAAACCGCGTTCAGCATCATCGAGCTGCGGTGAAGAGACGCCAAGATCGAGGAGAATGCCATCAATCTTGCCGATAAGATCACGCTCGGCGACGTATTCGCCCAGCGCGGAGAAAGGTCCATGTATGATGGAGAAGCGCGGATCATCAATAGTCTTCGCAACGGCAATAGCCTGCGGATCGCGATCGATCGCCAGCAAACGTCCCTCTTCGCCAAGCTGCGAGAGGATCAGACGTGAGTGACCACCGCGACCAAAAGTTCCATCAATGTAGATACCGTCAGGACGGATATTGAGGCCATTTACGGCTTCATCCAGCAGCACCGTAGTGTGTTTATAGTTTTCCATCATTTTATAGAGACAAGTCCTGCAGCCGCTCCGATAAGTTTTCGGTAGCCAACTGTTCTGCGTCGATATCTTCCCTGACTTGTTGATGCCAGGTTGTTTCATCCCACAGTTCAAACTTATTGAACTGTCCAACCAACATCACTTCTTTTGTCAGCCCGGCATGTTGCCGCAGTACTGGCGCGATTAACAATCGACCTGCGCCATCCATCTGACATTCGCTGGCATGACCTAACAGAAGGCGCTGCACACGGCGCTCAACCGGGTTCATGCTCGACAGACGCGATAATTTTTGCTCGATAATTTCCCATTCAGGAAGGGGGTAAAGCAGCAGACATGGGTGATGAATGTCAATGGTACACACCATTTGACCGGCAGCGTTCCCGAGCAGCTCTTCCCGATAACGGGTGGGCACCGATAAGCGCCCTTTACTGTCGAGATTGACTAACGTTGCTCCCCGGAACATGCCAGTCTTCCCCCAATTACCACTTTATCCCACAAATTCCCACTAAAAGGAGTTTACGGAGCGGAGGAAAAGCTTGTCAAGCCAGGAACATTCCTTACCGAAGCAAAAAACCCGATGTTTACGACTAATATCTGCATTGTTTAAAAATCGCCCAAAGAACGAAGCAAATTAACGTTATGAATAGTTGTAAGAAAAAATCCCACTCATCATTACCGTTTTAAAAACGACTTCTTTTTCCTTAATGAAAATATAAAGTGTCAGTTTGCGACGCGAGCGGCATTTTAGGACATATCGCCCCCGGATAACAGTCCCTGTTGCGCACGCGCCATGCCTGACGTCAGCGACTTTGCGTAAAAGATTAGAAAAGTGTTTGTTTAATCGGCAATTGCCGATTTGCATGTAACAAAATAATGCAATCGCAATCCATCGTTACGACTTAATTATCATTAAGCACATCGAATGAAGTTAATTGGTGAGATATTTAGAAGGTCTTATGGATAATAGTCAGGAATAGTCTTATTTACATAAAGGATATTGATGTCCAATTACGTACTCAATGCGCCAGCCGCAATCAACCGGCGCATCATTTTTTGTTTAACGTTTAGCTACGACTGAGTACGCCGCGACGATAGAGATTTCGTTTGATGCGCGTTAAGCCTGGTTTTGGCTTACGCGGCTCGTCCAGACTCGCCAGGACAATCTCCAGCACGCGCTCAGCGACATCCCGATGACGCTGAGCCACGGCCAGCACAGGACATTGTAAGAAGTCGAGCAATTCGTTATCGCCAAAGGTGGCAATCGCCAGATCGGAAGGCAGTTTACCATCGCGACGCAACGTGACATCCATCACTCCCTGCAACAATGCAAAAGAGGTTGTGAACAGCGCCTGCGGCATCGGATGCGTTTCCAGCCATTTTTCGAATAACTGGGCAGCAGCTTCCCGCTCATAGCTATTGGCATAAAGGAAATGCACTTCGCGCGGATCATCTTTCCAGGCAGTTCGGAAACCCTGCTCACGCAGGAAGCTGACAGAAAGCTCCGGCAGCGCGCCAAGATAAAGTACTGTTTCGGCCGGAAACTTACGTAACTCTTCCGCCAACATTTCGGCATCATCCTGGTCGGCACCAACCACGCTGGTGAAATGTTCACGATCGAGGGCGCGATCCAGCGCGACAATTGGGAACGGGTCATTAGCCCAGCGTTGATAGAAAGGATGCTCTGGCGGCAGCGAAGTCGAAACAATGATGGCATCGACCTGACGCTGTAAAAGATGCTCAATACAACGCATTTCGTTGTCTGGCTGATCTTCGGAACAAGCAATGAGTAGCTGATAGCCGCGTTGACGCGCCTGGCGTTCAAGATAGTTAGCAATGCGGGTATAACTTGTGTTCTCAAGATCGGGGATAACAAGACCAATAGAACGTGTGCGTCCAGCACGAAGCCCAGCCGCCACGGCATTCGGGTGGTAATTGTGCTCACGCACCACGGCCATGACTTTCTCAACGGTTTTGTCGCTCACACGGTATTGCTTCGCTTTGCCGTTAATAACATAGCTTGCAGTGGTCCGCGACACTCCCGCCAGCCGAGCGATTTCATCCAGTTTCACAATTGCCCCTTGCGTAAAATGTAAAAACCATAACCATTGTACTGGTATGGATTAAATTCATTAACATCTAAGCGCAGAAAATTAACTGCGGCAACTGCTTTTATTCCAGGTTCCTACTAAATTCGCAAAAAAAGCCCAACGTGACTTATTGGGCTGCAAATTGCACATTGAGATCATTCTCAACGCATTATTTTATCGCCGCGCGAAAGACCGACGACGCCGGAGCGGGCAACTTCAACAATTTTCGCCACATCGCGAATCGATGCTAAAAATGCGTCGAGTTTATCGCTGGTGCCTGCCAGTTGAACGGTATAAAGCGAAGGCGTGACATCAATGATTTGCCCACGAAATATTTCCGTATTGCGTTTCACTTCGTCACGTCCATAGCCGCTGGCCTGAATTTTCACCAGCATAATCTCCCGCTCAACGTGTGCGCCCTGCCCTAGCTCGCTCACGCGCAACACATCGACCAGCTTGTGTAATTGCTTTTCGATTTGCTCAAGCACTTTTTCATCGCCCACGGTCTGGATAGTCATGCGCGATAATGTCGGATCGTCGGTTGGCGCAACGGTCAGGCTTTCAATGTTATAGCCACGCTGGGCAAAAAGGCCGATCACGCGGGATAACGCGCCTGATTCATTTTCGAGTAATACTGATAATATCCGGCGCATAATCAGGTTCTCTCCGTTTTGCTTAACCACATTTCATCCATTCCGCCCCCGCGAATCTGCATCGGATAAACGTGCTCACTGCCATCGACGGTGACATCAACAAATACCAGGCGATTATTTCGTACCTGTTCCAGCGCCTCGCCAAGTTTACTTTCCAGCTCATCCGGGCGCGAAATCTGGATACCAACATGACCATAGGCTTCTGCCAGGCGGACGAAATCTGGCAGAGATTGCATATAAGATTGTGAATGACGGCCGGAATAGATCATGTCCTGCCACTGTTTCACCATCCCCAGATAGCGGTTATTAAGATTCACCACCAGCACCGGAAGCTCGTATTGCAAGGCTGTAGACAGCTCCTGAATATTCATCTGAATACTGCCGTCGCCAGTAACGCAGACCACAGTTTCTTCCGGCAACGCCATTTTGACGCCCAGCGCCGCAGGTAAACCAAACCCCATGGTGCCGAGGCCACCGGAGTTGATCCAGCGACGCGGTTTGTCGAAAGGATAATAAAGTGCGGCGAACATCTGGTGCTGCCCGACGTCGGACGTAACGTAAGCGTCCCCCTTCGTCAGTCGCCAGAGCGTCTCTATCACCGCCTGCGGTTTAATCTTTTCGCTCTGAGTGTCGTATTTCAGGCACTGGCGAGCGCGCCACTGTTCAATTTTCTGCCACCAGTCGCGGATCTCATCCAACGGTTGGTGAGCCGTTTCTTGTGCCAGCAACTCCAGCATTTGATCCAACACCAGCCGCGCATCGCCAACGATCGGGATGTCGGCGGTCACGGTTTTTGAGATAGAGGTTGGATCAATATCAATATGTAACACCGTCGCATTCGGGCAGTACTTTGCCAGATTGTTAGTAGTGCGATCGTCAAAGCGTACACCAACGGCAAAAATCACATCCGCATTATGCATCGTCATATTGGCTTCGTAAGTGCCGTGCATTCCCAACATTCCCAGCGCCTGACGATGCGTTGCCGGAAACGCGCCTAATCCCATTAATGACGAGACGACAGGAAGATTAAGTTGCTCAATAATCTGTTTGAGTTGTTGATGGCAAGCCGCAGTCACTGCGCCACCGCCTACGTAAACGACCGGTTTTTTCGCCGCAGCCAGCGTTTGTAGTGCACGTTTAATCTGCCCTTTATGACCCAACGTTGTAGGGTTATACGAGCGCATACTGACCGATTCCGGCCAGACGTAAGGTAATTTGTTCGCCGGATTAAGAATATCTTTCGGTAAATCAACCACCACCGGACCAGGACGCCCGCTTGCCGCCAGCCAGAAAGCCTTTTTCAGCACCTGCGGAATGTCTTCCGTTTGCTTAACCAGAAAACTGTGTTTAACCACCGGCCGGGAAATTCCCACCATGTCACACTCCTGAAAGGCATCGTAACCTATCAGCGAGGTTGCCACCTGCCCGGAAAGGATAACCAGCGGAATGGAGTCCATATAGGCGGTGGCGATACCGGTAATTGCGTTGGTGGCTCCAGGACCCGATGTCACCAGCACAACGCCCACTTCTCCGGTCGCCCGCGCCAGGCCATCGGCCATATGTACCGCTGCCTGCTCATGACGAACTAATACGTGATCAATACCGCCCACGGTATGCAATGCATCGTAAATATCAAGGACCGCGCCTCCGGGATAACCGAATACTTGCTTAACGCCCTGATCGATAAGCGATCGGACGACCATCTCGGCTCCAGACAACATCTCCATGGCTTGCCTCACTATTTGGCGGAAAAAATGTGTAAAACACATTAACCGTCCGATCTTGCTTAAGCAATTGACAAGCAGAGTCACAAGCGTGAAGAAATAAGAATAAACAGGAGGAAAGGAGAAAATAAACGATAAAATAATCCAGAATGGCGGACAGAATTGATAATAAATCGGTCAAATTCGACCAGTTACAGCAATTTCTCTATTTTTTCATTATTTCTAAAATCAGGGCAAACATGTATTCAGAATAAAATTCTACATTTAATAAAAAATGCAGAATAAACCAGAATTACGCGCCTGATTTATTCTGCCTTTGTTTAACGTTTACAAATAGAGACTAATTGCTCTTCCATCCATTGATGGCCTTTATCACGCCCGGCAGCCTCATGCCAGGAGAGGTAACAGGTTCTGCTATTTTGTTTTAATGGCAGCGGTAATACCTGTAACTCTAAGGACTCAGCGAACTCTTCAGCCAGCCAACGCGGCGCAATAGCAACCAGATGCGTTTGCGACACCACGCTAAGAACGCTCATCATTGCCATGCCCTGATACGCGATACTGGCTTGCTTATCTACCGTGTCATACCACGGTTGACTAAATGACGCGAAACGATCAAGCGAAACCGCCGCATGTTGTTCGTTATAAACGTCATGTTTCAGTAATGGGCCTTTAATAGTCGGATGGTTCTTGCTGGCTACCAGCACCATTTCATCTTTAAATAATGGCACAGTGGTAAATTCAGGACGATGGAAGTCTTCATAACTAATAACAAACTCCGTTTCCTGATAACGTAGCTGATGTTCGGTGTTCTGATTTAATGAAGACTTGAATATCACATGAATATTTGGCGCGATTTGCTCAATGTGATTATAAATCTGCGAGGTAAGAATGCTATCTAACGGGCTGCAAACGCAAAGATGGAATACACGTTCGCTGCTGGCCGGCTCAAAACCTGAACCTGGTAATTCATTTTGCACTAATTGCAGCGCCTGACGCACAGAGCCAAAAAGTTGAAAAGCGCGGGCAGTCGGTTGGATACCACGCCCATAACGAACAAAAAGCTCGTCATTAAACATCACCTTCAGGCGTGCAACAGCGTTACTGACCGCAGGTTGCGACATGCCCAGAACATGCGCGGCACGGGTAATGTTCTGCTCCTGCATCACGGCATCGAAAACGGTTAATAAGTTTAGATCGACCATGCGTAGCTGTGGCTTGCTTAACTCCGCAATTTCTGGATGATCTGTTTTTACCTCTGACATAGTTAACTCCACTGTCACACTTAACTCCCTTTCCCTTATTGGAATGCAGAGAAATAATCCTGAAAAATATGATTTACCATGCATATAAAATAAGAAAAAGAAAAATGCGTAAAATTAGGAAAACATAAAGATACGGGTTCTGATAAAAACAGAATCCATTGCCGTGCGAAGAGTCATTCACCACAGCATAATAATCCATAATGTTTTTGTTGCGAAAACAATCTAATCATAAGTTCCGCGAATACTCAATCATCCAAAAAATGGATTAAACGTGCGCATTTAATAATTCATTTATATATTTGATGCATTAATTCTTAACATTAATCGATCAATAATATTCATAAAATCAATATCAAAACATTCACTCAAAATATAATTCAATACAAATCATCAGGATAGATAGGGTAAAGAATAAATTTCCCTCCTTCTTACCTCATTGATTAAATGCCATAAATTATTCTGAAGTATGTCCACCAATGAAAGGTATGTGTTGTTAAGCAGAAATTAATATCGACTGTTTTAACCCGCGCAGCACAATTAGCTAATTCAACTCATGCAGAACTCACACTGACGGGACGTTTTTGTTGCGTCAGGGTTGACATCCGTTTTTGTATCCAGTAACTCTAAAAGCATATCGCATTCATCTGGAGCTGATTTAATGACTCACATCGTTCGCTTTATCGGTCTACTACTACTAAACGCATCTTCTTTGCGCGGTAGACGAGTGAGCGGCATTCAGCATTAAGCCAGCACGCAGTCAAACAAAAAACCCGCGCCATTGCGCGGGTTTTTTTATGCCCGAAGCGAGGCGCTCTAAAAGAGATAAGGACCCAAACCATGAGCCAGCAAGTCATTATTTTCGATACCACATTGCGCGACGGTGAACAGGCGTTACAGGCAAGCTTGAGTGTGAAAAAAAAACTGCAAATTGCGCTGGGTCTTGAGCGTATGGGGGTTGACGTGATGGAAGTTGGTTTCCCCGTCTCTTCGCCGGGCGATTTTGAATCGGTGCAAACCATCGCCCGCCAGATCAAAAATAGCCGCGTATGTGCGTTAGCCCGCTGCGTGGAAAAAGATATCGACGTGGCGGCCGAATCCCTGAAAGTCGCCGAAGCCTTCCGTATTCATACCTTTATTGCTACCTCCCCAATGCACATCGCCACCAAGCTGCGCAGTACGCTGGATGAGGTTATCGAACGTGCTATTTATATGGTGAAACGCGCACGTAATTACACTGATGACGTTGAGTTTTCTTGTGAAGATGCCGGACGCACACCGATTGCCGACCTGGCGCGAGTGGTCGAAGCGGCAATTAACGCCGGCGCCACCACCATCAACATTCCGGATACCGTGGGCTACACCATGCCGTTTGAGTTCGCCGGAATCATCAGCGGCCTGTATGAACGTGTACCGAACATCGATAAAGCCATTATTTCCGTGCATACCCACGACGACTTAGGCCTGGCGGTCGGCAACTCACTGGCGGCGGTACATGCCGGAGCGCGGCAGGTAGAAGGCGCGATGAACGGGATCGGCGAGCGTGCCGGTAACTGTTCGCTGGAAGAAGTGATCATGGCGATTAAGGTACGTAAGGATATTCTCAACGTCCACACCGCCATTAATCACCAGGAAATATGGCGCACCAGCCAGCTAGTTAGCCAGATTTGTAATATGCCGATCCCGGCAAACAAAGCCATTGTCGGCAGCGGTGCGTTCGCACACTCCTCAGGTATTCACCAGGATGGTGTGCTGAAAAACCGCGAAAACTACGAAATCATGACACCAGAATCTATTGGTCTGAACCAAATCCAGTTGAATTTGACCTCTCGTTCCGGTCGTGCGGCGGTGAAACACCGCATGGATGAGATGGGATATAAAGAAAGTGAATATAATTTAGACAACCTGTACGACGCGTTCCTGAAACTGGCAGATAAGAAAGGTCAGGTGTTTGATTACGACCTGGAGGCGCTGGCCTTCATCGGTAAACAGCAAGAAGAACCGGAGCATTTCCGTCTGGATTACTTCAGCGTGCAGTCTGGCTCTAACGATATCGCCACCGCCGCCGTCAAACTGGTCTGTGGCGAGGAAGTAAAAGCGGAAGCCGCCAACGGCAACGGCCCGGTCGATGCCGTCTACCAGGCAATTAACCGCATCACTGACTACAACGTCGAACTGGTGAAATACAGCCTGACCGCCAAAGGTCACGGTAAAGATGCGCTGGGTCAGGTGGATATTGTCGCCAACTACAATGGTCGCCGCTTCCACGGCGTCGGCCTGGCCACTGATATTGTCGAGTCCTCCGCCAAAGCGATGGTACACGTGCTGAACAATATCTGGCGCGCCGCAGAAGTCGAAAAAGAGTTGCAACGCAAAGCTCAACACAACGAAAACAACAAGGAAACCGTGTGATGTCGAAGAATTATCATATTGCCGTATTGCCCGGAGATGGGATCGGGCCGGAAGTGATGACCCAGGCGCTGAAAGTGCTGGACGCCGTGCGCAACCGCTTTGCGATGCGCATCACCACCAGCCATTACGATGTAGGCGGCGCAGCCATTGATAACCACGGGCAACCACTGCCGCCTGCGACGGTTGAAGGTTGTGAGCAAGCCGATGCTGTGCTGTTTGGCTCAGTTGGTGGCCCGAAGTGGGAACATTTACCACCAGACCAGCAACCGGAACGCGGCGCGCTGCTGCCTTTGCGTAAGCACTTCAAATTATTCAGCAACCTGCGTCCGGCAAAACTGTATCAGGGACTGGAAGCGTTCTGCCCGCTGCGAGCAGACATTGCCGCTAACGGCTTCGACATCCTGTGCGTGCGCGAACTGACCGGCGGCATCTATTTCGGTCAGCCCAAAGGCCGCGAAGGTAGCGGACAATATGAAAAAGCATTTGATACCGAGGTGTATCACCGTTTTGAGATCGAACGTATCGCTCGCATCGCGTTTGAATCTGCCCGCAAGCGTCGCCACAAAGTGACGTCGATCGATAAAGCCAACGTGCTGCAATCCTCTATTTTATGGCGGGAGATCGTTAACGAGATCGCCATTGAATATCCGGATGTCGAACTGGCGCATATGTACATCGACAATGCCACCATGCAGCTGATTAAAGATCCATCGCAGTTTGACGTTCTGCTGTGCTCCAACCTGTTTGGCGACATTCTTTCTGATGAGTGCGCGATGATCACTGGCTCGATGGGGATGTTGCCTTCCGCCAGCCTGAACGAACAAGGTTTTGGACTGTATGAACCGGCGGGCGGCTCGGCACCAGATATCGCAGGCAAAAATATCGCCAACCCGATTGCGCAAATTCTGTCACTGGCGCTGCTGCTGCGCTACAGCCTGGATGCCGATGATGCGGCTTCCGCCATTGAACGCGCCATTAACCGCGCATTAGAAGAAGGCATTCGCACCGGGGATTTAGCCCGTGGCGCTGCCGCCGTTAGTACCGATGAAATGGGCGATATCATTGCCCGCTATGTGGCTGAAGGGGTGTAATCATGGCTAAGACGTTATACGAAAAATTGTTCGACGCTCACGTAGTCTACGAAGCTGAAAACGAAACCCCTCTGTTATATATCGACCGCCATCTGGTACATGAAGTGACCTCACCGCAGGCGTTCGATGGCCTGCGCGCCCACGGCCGCCCGGTGCGTCAGCCAGGTAAAACCTTCGCCACCATGGATCACAACGTCTCTACCCAGACCAAAGACATTAATGCCTGCGGTGAAATGGCGCGCATCCAGATGCAGGAACTGATCAAAAACTGCAAAGAGTTTGGCGTTGAGCTGTATGACCTGAATCACCCGTATCAGGGAATCGTCCACGTGATGGGGCCAGAACAGGGTGTCACCTTGCCGGGGATGACCATTGTTTGCGGTGACTCACATACCGCCACTCACGGCGCGTTTGGCGCACTGGCGTTTGGTATCGGTACTTCCGAAGTTGAACACGTACTGGCAACGCAAACCCTGAAACAGGGTCGTGCGAAGACCATGAAAATTGAAGTCCAGGGCAAAGCTGCGCCTGGCATTACCGCGAAAGATATCGTGCTGGCGATCATCGGTAAAACCGGCAGCGCAGGCGGCACCGGGCATGTGGTGGAGTTTTGCGGCGAAGCAATCCGTGATTTAAGCATGGAAGGCCGCATGACTCTGTGCAATATGGCAATCGAAATGGGTGCGAAAGCTGGTCTGGTTGCGCCGGACGAAACCACCTTTAACTATGTCAAAGGCCGTCTTCATGCGCCGAAAGGCAAAGATTTCGACGACGCCGTCGCCTACTGGAAAACCCTGCAAACCGACGAAGGCGCAACTTTCGATACCGTTATCACTCTGCAAGCAGAAGAGATAGCCCCACAGGTGACCTGGGGAACTAACCCAGGACAGGTGATCTCCGTTAACGAGAATATCCCTGATCCCGCTTCGTTTGCCGATCCGGTTGAACGCGCGTCGGCAGAAAAAGCGTTGGCCTATATGGGGCTGAAACCGGGTATTCCGCTGACCGAAGTGGCTATCGACAAAGTGTTTATCGGCTCCTGTACCAACTCACGTATTGAAGATTTACGCGCGGCGGCGCAAATCGCCAAAGGCCGGAAAGTCGCGCCAGGCGTACAGGCACTGGTGGTTCCCGGCTCCGGTCCGGTAAAAGCCCAGGCAGAAGCAGAAGGTCTGGACAAAATCTTTATTGAAGCCGGTTTTGAATGGCGCTTGCCTGGCTGCTCAATGTGTCTGGCGATGAACAACGACCGTCTGAATCCGGGCGAGCGTTGTGCCTCTACCAGCAACCGTAACTTTGAAGGCCGCCAGGGGCGCGGCGGGCGCACGCATCTGGTCAGCCCGGCAATGGCGGCCGCCGCTGCCGTGACCGGACATTTCGCCGACATTCGCAACATCAAATAAGGAGCATACTATGGCAGAGAAATTTATCAAACACACAGGCCTGGTGGTTCCGCTGGATGCCGCCAATGTCGATACCGATGCGATTATCCCGAAACAGTTTTTGCAGAAAGTGACGCGCACTGGTTTTGGCGCGCATCTGTTTAACGACTGGCGTTTTCTCGATGAAAAAGGCCAACAGCCAAACCCGGACTTTGTGCTGAACTTCCCGCAATATCAAGGGGCTTCCATTTTGCTGGCGCGAGAAAACTTCGGCTGCGGTTCCTCGCGTGAGCACGCGCCGTGGGCGTTGACCGATTACGGTTTTAAAGTGGTGATTGCGCCGAGTTTCGCCGATATCTTTTACGGCAACAGCTTTAATAACCAGTTGCTGCCGGTGAAATTAAGCGATGAAGAAGTGGACGAGCTGTTTGCCCTGGTGAAAGCCAATCCGGGGATTCACTTCGATGTGGATCTGGAGGCGCAAGAGGTGAAAGCGGGAGAGAAAACCTATCGCTTTACCATCGATGCCTTCCGCCGCCACTGCATGATGAATGGTCTGGACAGCATCGGTCTGACCCTGCAGCACGACGACGCCATTGCGGCTTATGAAGAGAAGCAACCGGCGTTTATGCGTTAGTTTGTACACCGTCCGGCACTCAATCGCTAAAAAGAAAAAAGCCAGCAGGTATTCACTGCTGGCGTGGCGATTAACACCAATACTCAGTCACACATGATGTCTGCAAATCAGTAGTCAGAATCACTCCCCTCCCACTGCATCTTGTTCTTCAGGCATAGCTAAACGTTGTAGAACGCTTAACCCGCGAAGCCAGCACATCTTCTCTGTCACGATAAAATAGTGCCGCTAAAACTGACGCATGGGATACCTCATTGCTTCATCGTTAAGAATTATTGACTTAATATAGGGAAAATAAAATTGCTGACTTTTGCGCAGGAGTTCCCCTTTTATGCCATCTGCTCGTCTGCAACAACAGTTCATCCGCCTGTGGCAATGCTGTGAGGGTAAATCTCAGGAGACAACGCTGAACGAACTGGCGGAGTTATTGAGCTGCTCCCGTCGTCATATGCGCACCCTGCTCAACACCATGCAGGATCGCGGCTGGCTGACGTGGGAAGCGGAAGTCGGGCGCGGCAAACGCTCGCGTTTAACGTTCCTCTATACCGGGCTGGCGCTACAACAACAGCGGGCAGAGGATCTGCTGGAGCAGGATCGCATCGACCAACTGGTACAACTTGTCGGTGATAAAACCGCCGTGCGGCAAATGCTGGTTTCTCATCTGGGGCGTAGCTTCCGCCAGGGACGGCACATCCTGCGCGTCCTCTACTATCGTCCGTTGCGCAACCTGCTGCCTGGCAGCGCATTACGCCGTTCCGAAACGCATATCGCCCGGCAAATCTTCAGCGCGTTAACCCGCATAAATGAGGAAAATGGGGAACTGGAAGCGGACATCGCCCACCACTGGCAACAAATTTCCCCGCTTCACTGGCGTTTCTTTTTACGCCCGGGAGTTCATTTTCATCATGGTCGTGAACTGGAAATGGACGACGTGATCGCCTCATTGAAACGGATCAATACGCTGCCGCTCTATTCGCATATTGCTGAAATTGTATCGCCGACGCCCTGGACGCTGGATATCCATCTCACGCAGCCAGACCGCTGGTTGCCGTTACTGCTGGGGCAAGTTCCGGCGATGATCCTGCCGCGTGAATGGGAAACCCTCAGCAACTTTGCCAGCCATCCCATCGGCACCGGTCCGTATGCGGTAATGCGTAACAGCGCCAATCAACTGAAAATTCAGGCATTCGATGACTTCTTCGGTTATCGCGCGCTAATCGACGAGGTTAACGTCTGGGTCTTGCCGGAAATTGCCGACGAGCCAGCCGGAGGGCTGATGCTGAAAGGACCACAGGGCGAGGAAAAAGAGATTGAAAGCCGTCTGGAGGAAGGTTGCTACTATTTACTGTTCGACAGCCGCACCCATCGCGGGGCGAATCAGCAAGTCAGAAACTGGGTAAGCTATGTGCTTTCTCCGACCAATCTGGTTTATTTCGCCGAGGAACAGTACCAGCAACTGTGGTTCCCGGCTTATGGAATGCTCCCCCGCTGGCACCATGCCCGCCCGACACATTGCGAAAAACCAGCCGGACTGGAACATCTCACCCTGACCTTTTACCAGGATCATATTGAACATCGGGTCATTGCCAGGATCATGCAGCAGATTCTGGCAAGTCACCATGTCACGCTGGAAATCAAAGAGATCAGCTACGATCAGTGGCACGAAGGTGAGATTGAAAGCGACATCTGGCTTAACAGCGCCAACTTTACGCTACCGCTAGATTTTTCGCTGTTCGCGCACTTGTGCGAGGTGCCGTTGCTACAACACTGTATTCAGATCGACTGGCAAGCCGACGCCGCCCGCTGGCGCAATGGCGAGATGAATCTGGCGAACTGGTGCCAGCAACTGGTCGCCAGCAAAGCAATGGTGCCGCTGATCCATCACTGGCTGATTATTCAGGGGCAACGCAGTATGCGCGGCCTGCGCATGAATACCCTCGGTTGGTTCGATTTTAAATCGGCGTGGTTTGCGCCGCCGGATCCATGATTGCTGGTTGATAACAAAATCACTACACTAACGCCGTTCTCAACGGGGTGCCACGCAGACGCGTGCGCTGAGAAAATACCCGTCGAACCTGATCCGGATAACGCCGGCGAAGGGATTTGAGGCTCCTTCTCAAGTCCTTTGCCACTCTTTTTTGAGGTGCAAAGTGTTAAAAAAATGTCTTCCCCTGCTGTTGCTGTGCACAGCGCCCGTTTTCGCTAAACCCGTTCTGACTGTTTATACCTACGACTCCTTCGCCGCCGACTGGGGGCCTGGTCCGGTGGTTAAAAAAGCCTTTGAAGCCGACTGTAACTGCGAACTGAAACTGGTGGCGCTGGAAGATGGTGTCTCACTGCTCAACCGTCTGCGGATGGAAGGCAAAAACAGCAAAGCCGATGTGGTGCTGGGGCTGGATAACAACCTGTTAGATGCCGCCAGCAAAACCGGACTGTTTGCCAAAAGCGGCGTGGCAGCCGATGCCGTTAACGTTCCCGGCGGCTGGAATAATGACACTTTCGTACCATTTGATTACGGCTACTTCGCCTTCGTCTATGACAAGAACAAACTAAAAAATCCGCCGCAAAGCCTGAAAGAGCTGGTTGAGAGCGATCAGAACTGGCGAGTGATTTATGAAGATCCGCGTACCAGTACGCCGGGGCTGGGTCTGCTGTTGTGGATGCAAAAAGTCTATGGCAATAACGCCCCGCAAGCCTGGCAGAAACTGGCGAAAAAAACCGTCACGGTAACGAAGGGCTGGAGCGAAGCCTACGGCCTGTTTTTAAAAGGCGAAAGCGATCTGGTACTGAGTTACACCACCTCTCCGGCTTATCACATTCTCGAAGAGAAGAAAGATAACTACGCCGTCGCGAACTTCAGCGAAGGTCACTATCTGCAAGTGGAAGTCGCCGCCCGCACCGCTGCCAGCAAGCAGCCGGAGCTGGCGCAAAAGTTCCTTCAGTTTATGGTTTCTCCGGCTTTCCAGAATGCGATCCCAACCGGCAACTGGATGTATCCGGTGGCAAACGTCACGCTGCCTGCCGGTTTTGAACAACTGACCAAACCAGCAACCACGCTGGAATTCACGCCAGCCGAAGTGGCGGCACAACGTCAGGCATGGATTAGCGAATGGCAACGCGCCGTCAGCCGTTAATTCCCGGCTGGTTAATTCCAGGCGTAAGCGCCGCCACGCTGGTGGTAGCAGTTGCACTGGCGGCGTTTCTCGCGCTGTGGTGGAACGCGCCGCAGGGTGACTGGGCGACAATCTGGCAGGACAGCTACCTGTGGCATGTGGTGCGCTTCTCCTTCTGGCAGGCGTTTCTCTCGGCGCTGCTCTCTGTCGTGCCCGCGATATTCCTTGCCCGCGCGCTCTATCGCAGGCGCTTTCCGGGTCGGCTGGCGCTGTTACGTCTGTGCGCAATGACCTTGATCCTGCCGGTGCTGGTCGCCGTTTTCGGCATTCTTAGCGTCTATGGTCGCCAGGGCTGGCTGGCATCACTCTGGCAAACGCTTGGTCTGGAATGGACATTTTCCCCCTACGGCCTGCAAGGCATTTTGCTGGCGCACGTATTTTTTAATCTGCCGATGGCGAGCCGTTTATTACTTCAGGCACTGGAAAATATTCCCGGCGAGCAGCGCCAGCTTGCCGCACAGCTTGGGATGCGCGGCTGGCACTTCTTTCGTTTCGTCGAATGGCCGTGGTTACGGCGACAAATCCCGCCGGTTGCTGCGCTGATCTTTATGCTCTGTTTCGCCAGCTTCGCCACCGTGCTGTCGCTGGGCGGCGGGCCACAGGCGACGACTATCGAACTGGCAATCTATCAGGCGCTGAGCTACGACTACGATCCCGCCCGCGCGGCGATGCTGGCGCTGATCCAGATGGTGTGCTGCCTTGGGCTGGTGCTGTTGAGTCAACGACTAAGTAAGGCCATTGCGCCCGGCACCACGCTGCTGCAAGGCTGGCGCGACCCGGACGATCGTCTGCATAGCCGCATTTGCGACACTGTGTTAATTGTGCTGGCGCTGCTGCTGTTGCTGCCACCGTTACTGGCGGTGATCGTCGATGGGGTAAATCGCCAGTTGCCGGAAGTGCTGGCACAACCGGTGCTGTGGCAGGCGCTGTGGACCTCGTTGCGTATTGCGCTGGCGGCAGGTGTATTGTGTGTAGTGCTGACCATGATGCTGCTATGGAGCAGTCGCGAACTGCGGGCGCGGCAAAAAATGCTGGCGGGTCAGGCGCTGGAGATGAGCGGCATGTTGATCCTCGCCATGCCGGGTATTGTACTGGCAACGGGTTTCTTTTTGCTGCTCAACAATACGACTGGCCTGCCGCAATCTGCTGACGGCATTGTGATTTTCACCAATGCGTTAATGGCGATCCCTTACGCGCTGAAGGTGCTGGAAAATCCGATGCGCGATATCACCACCCGCTACAGCATGTTGTGTCAGTCGCTGGGCATTGAAGGCTGGTCGCGCTTAAAAGTGGTCGAGTTTCGGGCGCTGAAACGCCCGCTGGCGCAGGCGTTGGCCTTTGCCTGCGTGCTGTCGATTGGTGATTTTGGCGTGGTGGCGTTGTTCGGTAACGACGATTTCCGCACCCTGCCGTTTTATCTCTACCAGCAAATTGGCTCTTATCGCAGCCAGGACGGTGCGGTCACCGCGTTAATTCTGCTGCTGCTCTGTTTTCTGCTGTTTACCGTGATTGAAAAACTACCGGGGCGAAATGTTAAAACTGACTGATATCACCTGGCTTTACCACCATTTGCCGATGCGTTTTAGCTTAACGGTGGAACGCGGCGAGCAGGTGGCGATCCTCGGGCCAAGCGGAGCAGGTAAAAGTACCCTGCTGAATTTGATCGCCGGTTTTCTGACGCCAGCCAGCGGTTCGCTGACTATCGACGGCGTTGAGCACACCACGACGCCGCCGTCACGCCGTCCGGTGTCAATGCTGTTTCAGGAAAACAACCTGTTCAGTCACCTGACGGTCGCGCAGAACATCGGGCTGGGTTTGAATCCGGGATTGAAGTTGAACGCGGTACAACAGGAGAAAATGCACGCTATCGCCCGTCAGATGGGGATTGATAATTTAATGGCGCGGTTGCCTGGCGAGCTTTCCGGCGGTCAGCGGCAGCGCGTAGCGTTAGCGCGTTGTCTGGTACGCGAACAGCCGATTTTATTGCTTGATGAACCGTTCTCCGCGCTCGATCCGGCGTTACGTCAGGAGATGTTGACGCTGGTGAGCACGAGCTGCCAGCAGCAAAAAATGACGCTGTTGATGGTATCGCACAGCGTGGAAGATGCGGCGCGGATCGCCACGCGCTCGGTGGTGGTCGCCGACGGGCGTATCGCCTGGCAGGGTAAGACCGAAGAATTATTGAGCGGTAAGGCGAGTGCTTCGCCTCTGTTGGGAATTAAAGGTTAAAAGCGCACGGACAGTCCCCTCGCCCCTCTGGGGAGAGGGTTAGGGTGAGGGGAACAAACCAGCGCCGGTGCAAACTATCCCCTAAACCCCAACCACTTTACGCAAAATATCGATATACATCGGCATCAACGGGTGGCGAATTAACACCACCAGCGCCACCACGCCGATGGCAGAAATCGACGGCGTCAGCCACAACAAACGACCGCGCGGCAAATAATGACTTAAACGATCGGTTGCTTTGCCGCTGCGCCATAACCGCCAGCACAGCCAACCACCAGCCCACAAAAACACCGCCGTCACCAGCAGCAACCATTTAAACTCACCGCTCTGCATTCCGGCAGGAATATCGATCGCCGCGCCCGCCAGAATCCCTGGCAGGAAGTAAAACGGCGGCCACAGCAGGCAGCCGATAATATTCGGCGTAATAAATTTAGCCACCGGCAGATCCAGCATTCCCGCCACCATTGGCACCAGCGGACGCGTCGGGCCAACAAAACGACCGACCAGAATGGTGAACATGCTGTGCTGATGCAGCGCATGTTCGGTTTTGTCGAGTAGTGCTTTGTTTTTCTTCAGAAATGACCAACGATGCAACGGCTTTTTAAAACGCCAGCCCAGCCAGAAGGAGATCCAGTCGCCCATCAGGCAGCCAATAATCCCTGCCAGCCAGGCGTGCCAGAAACTTAACTCGCCACTGCCAATCAGCGCCCCCAGCCCCGCCATCAGCACCGTACCGGGTAGAATCAACCCGACCAGCGCCAGCGACTCCAGAAAAGCCACCAATAACACCGCCATCAATGAGTACACGGTGGATTGGGTAATAAAGTGTTCCAGCAATGCTTGCATAATGTGCCTGTCAAAGGGACGAAGCAGGGATTCTGCAAACCCATTGCCACTCCGTCAAGCCATCAATTGTCTGATTCGTTACCAGTTATGACAACCTGACAGCTACATCATTCACTTTTTCTTCACAACCAGCACGGAACTCACTAGGGCTCGCCCCGGTGCATTTTTTAAATACTCGCGAGAAATAGAGTTGATCGTCAAAGCCAACATTGCGCCCGACGGTGGCGATAGGCATCCGGGTGGTGCTCAAAAGCAGCTTCGCCTGACTAATGCGCTGGTCCTCGCGCCAGCTTAAGACGCTAATCCCTAACTGCTGGCGGAACAGATGCGACAGACGCGACGGCGACAGGCAGACATGCTGCGCGACGCTGGCGATATCAAAATTGCTGTCCGCCAGGTGATCGCTGATGTACTGACAAGCCTCGCGTACCCGATTATCCATCGGCGGGTGGAGCGACTCATTAATCGCTTCCATACGCCGCAGTAACAATTGCTCAAGAAGATTTATCGCCAGCAATTCCGAATAGCGCCCTTCCCCTTGTCCGGCATTAATGATTTGCCCGAACAGATCGCTGAAATGCGGCTGGTGCGCTTCATCCGGGCGAAAGAAACCGGTATTGGCAAATATTGACGGCCAGTTAAGCCATTCATGCCAGTAAGCGCGCGGACGAAAGTAAACCCACTGGTGATACCATTCACGAGCCTCCGGATGACGACCGTAGTGATGAATTTCTCCCGGCGGGAACAGCAAAATATCGCCCGGCCGGCAGACAAATTCTCGTCCCTGATTTTTCACCACACCCTGTCCACGAATGGTGAGGTTGAGAATATAGCCTTTCATTCCCAGCGGCCGGTCGATAAAAAAATCGAGATAACCGTTGGCCTCAATCGGCGTTAAACCCGCCACCAGATGGGCGTTAAACGAGTAACCCGGCAGCAGGGGATCATTTTGCGCTTCAGCCATACTTTTCATACTCCCGCCAATCAGAGAAGAAACCAATTGTCCATATTGCATTAAACATCATCAGCATTGCGTCTCTGGTGGGCTATCTTCACTAATCCAACCGGCAACCCCGCTTGTGAAAAGCATTTTGTAACAAGGAGGGACGAAAGCCATGACAAAAACGCGTAACAAAAGTGTCTATAATCGCGGCAGAAAAGTCCACATTGATTATTTGCACGGCGTCACACTTTGCTATGCAATAGCATTTTTATCCATAAGATTAGCGAATACTGCCTGACTGTTTTTATCGCAACTCTCTACTGTTTCTCCATACCCGTTTTTTTTGGATGGAGTGAAACGATGGCGATTGCAATTGGCCTCGATTTTGGCAGTGATTCTGTGCGAGCTTTGGCGGTGGACTGCGCCACCGGTGAAGAGATCGCCACCAGCGTAGAGTGGTATCCCCGTTGGCAGAAAGGGCAATTTTGTGATGCCCCGAATAACCAGTTCCGTCATCATCCGCGTGACTACATTGAGTCAATGGAAGCGGCGCTGAAAACCGTGCTTGCAGAGCTTAGCGCCGAACAGCGCGCAACTGTGGTCGGAATTGGCGTGGACAGCACCGGCTCGACGCCCGCACCGATTGACGCTGACGGTAACGTGCTGGCGCTGCGCCCGGAGTTTGCCGAAAACCCGAACGCGATGTTCGTATTGTGGAAAGACCACACTGCGGTTGAAGAAGCAGAAGAGATCACCCGCTTATGTCACACACCGGGCAACGTTGACTACTCCCGCTATATTGGCGGTATTTATTCCAGCGAATGGTTCTGGGCAAAAATCCTGCATGTGACTCGCCAGGACAGCGCCGTGGCACAATCTGCCGCATCGTGGATTGAGCTGTGCGACTGGGTGCCTGCCCTGCTTTCCGGCACCACGCGCCCGCAGGATATCCGTCGCGGACGTTGCAGCGCCGGGCATAAATCACTGTGGCATGAAAGCTGGGGCGGCCTGCCACCAGCCAGTTTCTTTGATGAGCTGGACCCGATCCTCAACCGTCATTTACCCTCCCCGCTATTCACTGATACCTGGACTGCCGATATTCCGGTGGGCACCTTATGTCCGGAATGGGCGCAGCGTCTCGGCCTGCCTGAAAGCGTGGTGATTTCCGGCGGCGCGTTTGACTGCCATATGGGCGCAGTTGGCGCAGGCGCACAGCCTAACGCGCTGGTAAAAGTTATCGGCACTTCCACCTGCGACATTCTGATTGCCGACAAACACAGCGTCGGTGAACGCGCGGTGAAAGGTATTTGCGGCCAGGTTGATGGCAGCGTGGTGCCTGGATTTATCGGTCTGGAAGCAGGCCAATCGGCCTTTGGTGATATCTACGCCTGGTTTGGTCGCGTACTCGGCTGGCCGCTGGAACAGCTTGCCGCCCAGCATCCGGAACTGAAAGAGCAAATCAACGCCAGCCAGAAACAACTGCTTCCGGCGCTGACCGAGGCGTGGGCCAAAAATCCGTCTCTGGATCACCTGCCGGTGGTGCTCGACTGGTTTAACGGCCGCCGCACACCGAACGCGAACCAACGCCTGAAAGGGGTGATTACCGATCTCAATCTCGCTACCGACGCCCCGGCGCTGTTCGGCGGTTTGATTGCCGCCACCGCCTTTGGCGCTCGCGCGATTATGGAATGCTTCACCGGTCAGGGGATCGCCGTCAATAACGTGATGGCGCTGGGCGGCATCGCGCGGAAAAACCAGGTCATTATGCAGGCCTGCAGCGACGTGCTGAATCGCCCGCTGCAAATTGTTGCCTCTGATCAGTGCTGTGCGCTCGGTGCGGCGATTTTCGCTGCCGTCGCCGCGAAAGTGCACGCAGACATCCCATCAGCACAGCAAAAAATGGCCAGTACGGTAGAAAAAACCCTGCAACCGCGCACCGAACAGGCACAACGCTTTGAACAGCTTTATCGCCGCTATCAGCAATGGGCGATGAGCGCCGAACAACACTATCTTCCAACTTCCGCCCCGGCACAGGCTGCCCAGGCCGTTCCGACTCTATAAGGACACGACTATGACGATTTTTGATAATTATGAAGTGTGGTTTGTCATTGGCAGCCAACATCTTTACGGCCCAGAGACTCTGCGTCAGGTCACCCAACATGCCGAGCACGTCGTTAATGCGCTGAATACTGAAGCGAAACTGCCCTGCAAACTGGTGCTGAAACCGCTGGGCACCACGCCGGATGAAATCACCGCTATTTGCCGCGACGCCAATTACGACGATCGTTGCGCCGGTCTGGTGGTGTGGCTGCACACTTTCTCCCCGGCAAAAATGTGGATCAACGGCCTGACCATGCTCAACAAACCGTTGCTGCAATTCCACACCCAGTTCAACGCGGCGCTGCCGTGGGACAGCATCGACATGGATTTTATGAACCTGAACCAGACCGCGCACGGCGGCCGCGAGTTCGGCTTCATCGGCGCGCGTATGCGTCAGCAACATGCCGTCGTTACCGGTCACTGGCAGGATAAGCAAGCGCATGAGCGTATCGGCTCCTGGATGCGCCAGGCGGTATCTAAACAGGATACCCGTCATCTGAAAGTCTGCCGTTTTGGCGACAACATGCGTGAAGTGGCGGTCACTGACGGCGATAAAGTTGCCGCACAGATCAAGTTCGGTTTCTCGGTGAATACCTGGGCGGTTGGCGATCTGGTGCAGGTGGTGAACTCCATCAGCGATGGCGATGTTAACGCGCTGGTCGATGAGTACGAAAGCAGCTACATCATGACGCCTGCCACACAAATCCACGGCGAAAAACGGCAGAACGTGCTGGAAGCGGCACGTATTGAGCTGGGGATGAAGCGTTTCCTGGAACAAGGTGGCTTCCACGCGTTCACCACCACCTTTGAAGATTTGCACGGCCTGAAACAGCTTCCGGGTCTCGCCGTACAGCGTCTGATGCAGCAGGGTTACGGCTTTGCGGGCGAAGGCGACTGGAAAACTGCCGCCCTGCTTCGCATCATGAAGGTGATGTCAACCGGTCTGCAGGGCGGCACCTCCTTTATGGAGGACTACACCTATCACTTCGAGAAAGGTAATGATCTGGTGCTCGGCTCCCATATGCTGGAAGTCTGCCCGTCGATCGCCGCAGAAGAGAAACCGATCCTCGACGTTCAGCACCTTGGCATTGGCGGTAAAGACGATCCTGCCCGCCTGATCTTCAACACCCAAACCGGCCCTGCGATTGTCGCCAGCTTGATTGATCTCGGCGATCGTTACCGTCTGCTGGTTAACTGCATCGACACGGTGAAAACCCCGCACTCCTTGCCGAAACTACCGGTGGCGAATGCGCTGTGGAAAGCGCAGCCAGATCTGCCAACTGCTTCCGAAGCGTGGATCCTCGCTGGTGGCGCGCACCATACCGTCTTCAGCCATGCGCTGAACCTGAACGATATGCGCCAGTTTGCCGAGATGCACGACATTGAAATCACGGTGATTGATAACGACACCCGCCTGCCTGCGTTTAAAGACGCGCTGCGCTGGAACGAAGTGTATTACGGATTTCGTCGCTAAGTAGCCGCATCAGGTATGTAACGCCTGATGCGACGCTAGCGCGTCTTATCAGGCCTACACGCTGCGATTTTGTAGGCCGGATAAGCAAAGCGCATCCGGCATTCTTTTCCCCCTCGCCCCTTTGGGGAGAGGGCCGGGGTGAGGGGAAATGACCTCTCTGGAGTCAACATGTTAGAAGATCTCAAACGCCAGGTATTAGAAGCCAATCTGGCGCTGCCAAAACACAACCTGGTCACGCTCACCTGGGGCAACGTCAGCGCCGTTGATCGCGAGCGCGGCGTCTTTGTGATCAAACCTTCCGGCGTCGATTACAGCGTCATGACCGCTGACGATATGGTTGTGGTCAGCATCGAAACCGGTGAAGTGGTTGAAGGTACGAAAAAGCCCTCCTCCGACACGCCAACTCACCGGTTGCTCTATCAGGCATTCCCGTCCATTGGTGGCATTGTGCATACGCACTCCCGCCATGCCACCATCTGGGCGCAGGCAGGTCAGTCGATTCCGGCAACCGGCACCACCCACGCCGACTATTTCTACGGCACCATTCCCTGTACGCGTAAAATGACTGATGCGGAAATCAACGGCGAATATGAGTGGGAAACCGGTAACGTCATCGTTGAAACCTTCAAAAAACAGGGGATCGACGCGGCGCAAATGCCTGGCGTGCTGGTGCATTCTCACGGTCCGTTTGCGTGGGGTAAAAATGCCGAAGATGCGGTGCACAACGCCATCGTACTGGAAGAAGTCGCTTATATGGGGATTTTCTGCCGTCAGTTAGCACCGCAGTTACCGGATATGCAACAAACATTGCTGGATAAGCACTATCTGCGTAAGCATGGCGCAAAAGCCTATTACGGCCAGTAATGGCTGTATAAAACCACAGCCAGTCAACCAAAACCAGGCTATACTCAAGCCTGGTTTTTTATTGGATTTTCAGCGTGGCGCAGGCAGGTTTTATCTTAACCCGACACTGGCGGGACACCCCGCAAGGAACCGAAGTTTCCTTTTGGTTAGCGACGGACAACGGGCCGTTGCAGGTCACGCTTGCGCCGCAAGAGTCCGTGGCGTTTATTCCCGCTGATCACGTTCCCCGCACTCAACATATTTTGCAGGGCGAGCAAGGATTTCGCCTGACGCCGCTGGCGTTAAAGGATTTTCACCGCCAGCCGGTGTATGGCCTTTATTGTCGCGCCCATCGCCAGTTGATGAATTACGAAAAGCGCCTGCGTGAAGCTGGCGTTACCGTTTACGAGGCCGATGTGCGCCCGCCAGAACGCTATCTGATGGAACGGTTTATTACCGCTCCGGTGTGGGTCGAGGGTGATTTGCGTGATGGCGCTATCGTTAATGCTCGCCTGAAACCGCATCCCGACTACCGCCCGCCGCTCAAGTGGGTCTCTATAGATATTGAAACCACCCGCCACGGTGAGCTGTACTGCATCGGCCTGGAAGGTTGCGGGCAGCGCATCGTTTATATGCTGGGGCCAGAGAATGGCGACGCCTCCTCGCTCGATTTCGAACTGGAATACGTCGCCAGCCGCCCGCAGCTACTGGAAAAACTCAACGCCTGGTTTGCCAACCACGATCCCGATGTGATCATCGGCTGGAACGTGGTGCAGTTCGATCTGCGAATGCTGCAAAAACATGCTGAGAGATACCGCATTCCGCTGCGTCTGGGGCGTGATAACAGCGAGCTGGAGTGGCGTGAGCACGGCTTTAAAAACGGCGTCTTTTTTGCCCAGGCCAAAGGCCGGCTAATTATCGACGGTATCGAGGCGCTAAAATCCGCGTTCTGGAATTTCTCTTCATTCTCGCTGGAAACTGTCGCTCAGGAGCTGTTAGGCGAAGGCAAATCTATCGATAACCCGTGGGATCGGATGGACGAGATTGACCGCCGTTTCGCCGAAGATAAACCTTCGCTTGCGACTTATAACCTGAAAGATTGCGAGCTGGTCACCCAGATCTTCCACAAAACCGAAATCATGCCGTTTTTACTCGAACGGGCGACGGTTAACGGCCTGCCTGTAGATCGCCACGGGGGTTCGGTGGCGGCGTTTGGTCATCTCTATTTTCCGCGAATGCATCGCGCTGGTTATGTCGCGCCTAATCTCGGCGAAGTGCCGCCGCACGCCAGCCCTGGCGGCTACGTGATGGATTCGCGACCAGGGCTGTATGATTCGGTGCTGGTGCTGGACTACAAAAGCCTGTACCCGTCGATCATCCGCACCTTTCTGATTGATCCCGTCGGGCTGGTGGAAGGCATGGCGCACCCCGATCCAGAGCACAGTACCGAAGGTTTTCTCGAAGCCTGGTTCTCGAGGGAAAAACATTGCCTGCCAGAGATCGTAACTAACATCTGGCATGGACGCGATGAAGCCAAACGTCAGGGCAATAAGCCGCTGTCGCAGGCGCTGAAGATCATTATGAATGCCTTTTATGGCGTGCTTGGTACGACCGCCTGCCGGTTCTTCGATCCGCGCCTGGCGTCGTCGATCACCATGCGCGGACATCAGATCATGCGGCAAACCAAAGCGTTAATTGAAGCGCAAGGCTATGACGTGATCTACGGCGACACCGACTCAACGTTTGTCTGGCTGAAAGGCGCACATTCGGAAGAAGAGGCGGCGAAAATCGGTCGTACACTGGTGCAGTACGTTAACGCCTGGTGGGCTGAAACGCTGCAAAAACAACGGCTGACCAGCGCACTGGAACTGGAGTATGAAACTCATTTCTGCCGTTTTCTGATGCCAACCATTCGCGGAGCCGATACCGGCAGTAAAAAGCGTTATGCCGGGCTGATTCAGGAGGGTGACAAACAGCGGATGGTATTTAAAGGGCTGGAAACGGTGCGCACCGACTGGACGCCACTGGCTCAGCAGTTTCAGCAGGAGCTGTATTTGCGCATCTTTCGCAACGAGCCATATCAGGATTATATCCGCGAGACCATCGACAAACTGATGGCTGGTGAACTGGATGCGCGGTTGGTTTATCGTAAACGCCTTCGACGTCCGCTGAGCGAATATCAGCGTAATGTGCCGCCTCATGTACGCGCCGCACGCCTTGCCGATGAAGAAAACCAAAAGCGTGGTCGTCCTTTGCAATATCAGAACCGTGGCACCATTAAATATGTCTGGACCACTAACGGCCCGGAACCGCTGGACTATCAACGTTCACCGCTGGATTACGAACACTATCTGACTCGCCAGCTTCAACCGGTGGCGGAAGGAATACTCCCTTTTATTGAGGATAATTTTGCTACACTTATGACCGGGCAACTTGGGCTATTTTGAGCAAAAAAAGAGTTCGTCAGATACCATTTTGATGCGTGACGAATCCTTTGCCATCCAGTACCATAGCGCCCTTTCCATTCCTGGACCTGAATAACGCCACTACCACATAAGCCCGGTAGCGGGTAGTTATTGCCTGCAATTAAAGATATAGAGCCGAACACATATGCCTTTTACACTTGGTCAACGCTGGATCAGCGATACAGAAAGCGAATTGGGACTTGGAACCGTTGTCGCGGTGGATGCGCGAACTGTCACTCTGCTTTTCCCATCTACGGGTGAAAACCGTCTGTACGCACGCAGTGATTCCCCCGTGACCCGCGTGATGTTCAACCCTGGTGATACCATTACCAGCCACGATGGCTGGCAGATGCAAGTCGAAGAAGTAAAAGAAGAAAATGGCTTGCTGACCTATATCGGTACTCGCCTAGATACTGAAGAAGCCGGCGTGGCCCTGCGCGAAGTTTTCCTTGATAGCAAACTGGTGTTCAGCAAACCGCAAGACCGCCTGTTTGCCGGGCAGATTGACCGTATGGACCGCTTTGCGCTGCGTTATCGCGCGCGTAAGTATTCCAGCGAACAGTTCCGTATGCCGTACAGCGGCCTGCGCGGTCAGCGTACCAGTCTGATCCCGCACCAGCTCAACATCGCTCATGATGTTGGTCACCGCCACGCGCCGCGCGTTCTGCTGGCTGACGAAGTGGGTTTAGGGAAAACCATTGAAGCTGGGATGATCCTGCATCAGCAGTTGCTCTCTGGCGCTGCTGAACGTGTGCTAATTATCGTCCCGGAAACCTTACAGCATCAGTGGCTGGTAGAAATGCTGCGCCGTTTCAACCTGCGTTTTGCTCTGTTTGATGATGAGCGTTATGCCGAAGCTCAGCACGATGCTTACAACCCGTTCGATACCGAACAGCTGGTGATTTGCTCGCTGGATTTTGCCCGTCGTAGCAAACAGCGTCTGGAACATCTCTGTGAAGCCGAGTGGGACCTGCTGGTGGTCGATGAAGCGCATCACCTGGTGTGGAGCGAAGATGCGCCGAGCCGTGAATATCAGGCCATTGAACAACTGGCAGAGCATGTGCCGGGCGTTCTGCTGCTGACCGCAACCCCGGAACAGCTGGGGATGGAAAGCCACTTCGCCCGTCTGCGTCTGCTGGACCCGAACCGTTTCCACGATTTTGCGCAATTCGTTGAAGAGCAGAAAAATTATCGTCCGGTTGCGGACGCCGTTGCCATGCTGCTGGCAGGTAACAAACTGAGCAATGACGAACTGAACATGCTCGGTGAGATGATCGGCGAACAGGATATCGAGCCGCTGTTGCAAGCAGCAAACAGCGACAGCGAAGATGCCCAGAGCGCCCGTCAGGAACTGGTTTCGATGCTGATGGATCGCCACGGCACCAGCCGCGTGCTGTTCCGTAACACCCGTAACGGCGTAAAAGGCTTCCCGAAACGCGAGCTGCACACCATTAAGCTGCCGCTGCCGACGCAGTATCAGACGGCTATTAAAGTGTCCGGCATTATGGGCGCACGTAAAAGTGCGGAAGACCGCGCCCGCGATATGCTCTATCCGGAGCGTATTTATCAGGAATTTGAAGGCGATAACGCCACCTGGTGGAACTTTGATCCGCGCGTTGAGTGGCTGATGGACTATCTGACCAGTCATCGCTCACAGAAAGTGTTGGTGATCTGCGCCAAAGCCGCCACCGCGCTGCAACTAGAGCAGGTGCTTCGCGAACGTGAAGGTATTCGCGCAGCGGTGTTCCACGAAGGCATGTCGATTATCGAACGTGACCGCGCAGCCGCCTGGTTCGCCGAAGAAGATACCGGCGCACAGGTGCTGCTGTGCTCGGAAATCGGTTCTGAAGGGCGTAACTTCCAGTTCGCCAGCCACATGGTAATGTTCGATCTGCCGTTCAACCCAGACCTACTGGAGCAGCGTATTGGTCGTCTGGATCGTATCGGTCAGGCGCACGATATTCAGATCCACGTACCTTATCTGGAAAAAACCGCTCAGTCGGTGCTGGTGCGCTGGTATCACGAAGGTCTGGATGCGTTCGAGCACACCTGCCCGACCGGACGTACTATCTACGATAGCGTGTACAACGATCTGATTAACTACCTGGCTTCACCCGATCAAACCGAAGGCTTTGACGATCTGATCAAAAACTGCCGCGAGCAACACGAAGCCCTGAAAGCACAACTGGAGCAGGGTCGTGACCGCCTGCTGGAGATCCACTCCAACGGTGGCGAAAAAGCCCAGGCACTGGCAGAAAGCATTGAAGAGCAGGATGACGATACCAACCTGATCGCCTTCGCCATGAACCTGTTCGATATTATCGGTATTAATCAGGACGATCGCGGCGACAACATGATCGTGCTGACGCCGTCCGATCATATGCTGGTGCCGGACTTCCCGGGGCTGTCGGAAGACGGTATTACCATCACCTTCGACCGTGAAGTGGCGCTGGCGCGTGAAGATGCGCAGTTTATTACCTGGGAACATCCGCTGATCCGCAACGGTCTGGATCTGATCCTTTCTGGCGATACTGGTAGCAGCACGATTTCATTGTTGAAAAACAAAGCGTTGCCGGTAGGTACGCTGTTGGTGGAGCTGATTTACGTGGTTGAAGCACAAGCGCCGAAGCAGTTGCAGCTTAACCGCTTCCTGCCGCCGACGCCGGTACGTATGCTGTTGGATAAAAACGGCAACAACCTGGCGGCACAGGTAGAGTTTGAAACCTTTAACCGTCAGCTTAACGCAGTGAATCGCCACACCGGTAGCAAGCTGGTTAACGCCGTACAGCAAGAGGTTCACGCTATCCTGCAACTGGGTGAAGCGCAGATTGAGAAGTCTGCCCGTGCACTGATCGATGCGGCGCGTAACGAAGCTGACGAAAAACTGTCTGCGGAACTGTCGCGTCTGGAAGCACTGCGCGCAGTGAACCCGAACATTCGTGACGACGAACTGGCCGCCATTGAAAGCAACCGTCAGCAGGTAATGGAAAGTCTGGATCAGGCAGGCTGGCGTCTGGATGCCCTGCGTTTAATCGTTGTGACGCATCAGTAACGGAGCCGAAGATGGGGATGGAAAACTACAATCCGCCGCAGGAACCCTGGCTGGTTGTCCTGTATCAGGATGATCACATTATAGTGGTCAACAAGCCGAGCGGTTTGTTGTCTGTGCCGGGGCGCCTGGAAGAGCACAAAGACAGCGTGATGACGCGCATTCAGCGTGATTATCCGCAGGCGGAATCGGTGCATCGTCTGGATATGGCCACCAGCGGCGTGATTGTAGTGGCGCTGACTAAAGCTGCGGAGCGGGAATTAAAACGCCAGTTCCGCGAGCGCGAGCCGAAAAAACAGTATGTGGCTCGCGTCTGGGGGCATCCATCCCCTGCGGAAGGTCTGGTGGATCTGCCGTTGATTTGCGACTGGCCAAACCGCCCGAAACAGAAAGTCTGTTACGAAACGGGTAAGCCTGCGCAGACAGAATATGAAGTCGTGGATTATGCGGCGGATAACACGGCAAGAGTGGTGTTAAAGCCGATTACCGGACGTTCGCATCAGCTACGTGTGCATATGCTGGCGCTGGGGCATCCGATTCTCGGCGATCGTTTTTATGCTTCACCAGAAGCCAGGGCGATGGCACCGCGTTTGCTGCTACATGCAGAGATGTTGACGATTACCCATCCGGCATATGGCAATAGTATGACGTTTAAGGCGCCAGCGGATTTTTGATAGTGACGACGGCGCAGTCCGGTAGTCCGGATAAGGCGTTCACGCCGCATCCGGCAATTTGTGCCGCCGGATGCTGATCGCCGGATGCGACGCTGGCGCGTCTTATCCGGCCTACAATTTCTTACTCGCTCTGAAACTTATTTAAACCCTTTCTGCTGCTTAATCAGCTCATACGCCTGCTGAATTTCCTGCGCTTTCTGCTTCGCCATCTCCATCATCTCTGGCGGCAAACCTTTCGCCACCAGCTTATCCGGATGGTGTTCGCTCATCAGCTTACGGTAGGCTCGTTTAATGGTGGTTGCATCGTCCGTCGGCTTCACGCCCAGCACGTTACAGGCATCTTCCAGTGTCGGGCCACGCTGCGCTTGCTGCCAGTTACCACCGCCAGATTGCTGCTGATAACCGCCGCCAAATTGCGCCCCACCCTGCATCATGCGCAGAAACTGGTCAAACTGGGCGCGGGAGATCCCTAACTCTTCAGCAATCACATACAGCACCGCCCGTTCATTCGGGTGAAGTGAACCATCAGCAAACGCCGCCTGAATCTGGATCTCCAGAAACATACGAATTAAGTCAAAACGACCAAAGCAAACACTGCGAAACTGACGCATCTTTTCGCGCAGCGGGTAATTGTCTGATTTTCCCACCCGAAATGCATTTTGCGCCGCAGTACGGGAAGCACCGTGTAAATTCATCCGATCCATGAGCAATGTGGCAATATGAATATCAGCCTCAGTAACACGTCCTTTGGATTTGGTTAAATGCCCCATCACTTCAAAAGTGGTGGCAAAAAACAGCGCCTGACGCTCGCGCTGGTTGGCGAACCACGCCATTTTGCGGCTGCGGGCTTTATCAAACATATGGCCGATTAACAGACCTAATACAACGCCCCAAAAGCCGCCGCCCATCAGTAAGGCCACGGCCACGCCAATGATTTTTCCCCAATACTGCATATATTCCCCAAATCGACACACGGATATCAGGGCTATCTCCCACAATATAAAGATGCTTTTACCGTTTTCCGGCTGCGGTCAATTGTGGGACATCGCCTATAATTTGCATTATCATACCTGTCATTCAATGCCGTGCCTAACACCACTGACGCTATTCGGACAGGATTAACACTAGCGTAGAGATGACGAGTACGTTAGTCTCTGACCGTTTGTCACGCGCAACGTTACCGATGATGGAACAATAAAATCAACGTATGAAAAAACGTATCCCCACTCTCCTGGCCACCATGATTGCCACCGCCCTTTATAGTCAACAGGGACTGGCAGCCGACCTCGCCTCACAGTGCATGTTGGGCGTGCCAAGCTATGACCGTCCTCTGGTACAGGGCGAGACTAACGACTTACCCGTGACGATTAATGCTGACCACGCAAAGGGGAATTACCCCGATGACGCCGTGTTTACTGGCAGCGTAGATATCATGCAGGGTAACAGCCGTCTGCAGGCCGACGAAGTGCAGCTCCATCAAAAAGAGGCACCAGGACAACCGGAGCCGATACGTACTGTTGATGCGCTCGGTAATGTCCATTACGACGATAACCAGGTGATCCTCAAAGGGCCGAAAGGCTGGGCGAATCTGAACACCAAAGATACCAACGTCTGGGAAGGTGATTACCAGATGGTGGGTCGCCAGGGTCGTGGTAAAGCGGACCTGATGAAACAACGTGGCGAAAACCGCTACACCATTCTGGATAACGGTAGCTTTACTTCCTGTTTGCCAGGTTCCGATACCTGGAGCGTGGTAGGTAGCGAAATTATTCATGACCGCGAAGAACAAGTTGCGGAGATCTGGAACGCCCGCTTTAAAGTGGGTCCGGTTCCGATCTTTTACAGCCCGTATTTGCAGTTGCCGGTGGGTGATAAACGCCGTTCTGGTTTCTTGATCCCGAACGCCAAATACACCACCACCAACTACTTTGAGTTCTATCTGCCATATTACTGGAACATCGCGCCAAATATGGATGCCACCATCACGCCGCATTATATGCATCGTCGTGGCAACATCATGTGGGAGAACGAATTCCGTTATCTCACCCAGGCAGGCGCAGGCTTGATGGAACTGGATTATCTGCCTTCGGATAAAGTCTATGAAGATGAACATCCAGAAGATAGCAATTCACGCCGTTGGTTGTTCTACTGGCAACACTCCGGAGTGATGGACCAGGTTTGGCGCTTTAACATTGACTACACCAAAGTCAGCGATCCCAGCTATTTCAATGACTTCGATAACAAGTACGGTTCCAGTACTGACGGCTACGCAACGCAAAAATTCAGCGTTGGCTATGCAGTGCAGAACTTTGACGCCACGCTTTCGCATAAACAATTCCAGGTTTTTGATGATACCAGTGGCAACAGCTACGCCGCTGAACCGCAGTTAGACGTCAATTACTACCATAACGATCTCGGTCCGTTTGATACCCGCATCTATGGTCAGGCTGTGCATTTTGTAAATACCAATAGCAATATGCCAGAAGCCACACGTCTGCACCTTGAACCGACAATCAATCTTCCGTTGTCGAATAACTGGGGGAGTCTGAATACCGAAGCCAAACTGATGGCGACGCATTATCAACAGACCAATCTTGACTGGTATAACAGCAACCCACAAAACAATAAGTTGGCAGATTCTGTTAACCGTGTAATGCCGCAATTCAAAGTTGACGGCAAAATGGTCTTTGAACGCGATATGGAAATGCTGGCGCCGGGTTACACCCAGACGCTGGAACCGCGCGCACAATACCTGTATGTGCCGTATCGCGATCAGAGCGATATCTACAACTACGACTCGTCTCTGCTGCAATCTGACTACTCTGGCCTGTTCCGGGACCGGACTTACGGTGGTCTTGACCGTATTGCTTCGGCTAACCAGGTAACGACCGGCGTCACAACTCGCGTATATGATGACGCAGCCGTTGAACGTTTTAATATTTCCGTTGGTCAAATCTACTACTTCACGGAGTCTCGCACCGGCGATGACAACATAACATGGGAGAATGACGACAAAACGGGCTCACTGGTATGGGCAGGCGATACCTACTGGCGCATCTCCGAACGCTGGGGATTGCGTGGCGGCATTCAGTACGATACTCGTCTGGATAACGTAGCCACCAGTAACACCAGCATTGAATACCGTCGGGATGAAGACCGTCTGGTACAGCTGAACTACCGCTACGCCAGCCCGGAATATATTCAGGCTACGCTGCCTAAGTACTATTCCACCGCCGAGCAGTACAAAAACGGTATTTCGCAGGTAGGCGCAGTCGCCAGCTGGCCAATCGCCGATCGTTGGTCAATTGTCGGGGCTTACTACTACGACACCAATGCGAACAAGCAAGCCGACTCAATGTTAGGCGTGCAATACAGCTCCTGCTGCTATGCGATTCGCGTCGGTTACGAGCGGAAGCTGAACGGTTGGGATAACGATAAACAACATGCGGTATATGACAACGCAATCGGCTTTAACATCGAACTTCGCGGCCTGAGCTCCAACTACGGTCTGGGTACGCAAGAGATGCTGCGTTCGAACATTCTGCCGTATCAAAACACTTTGTGATTTGTTGATTTACCACGTAATCCGCAGTGCGGTTAATTGAAATGGAAAAAGTATGAAGAACTGGAAAACGCTGCTTCTCGGTATCGCCATGATCGCGAATACCAGTTTCGCTGCCCCCCAGGTAGTCGATAAAGTCGCAGCCGTCGTCAATAACGGCGTCGTGCTGGAAAGCGACGTTGATGGATTAATGCAGTCGGTAAAAATGAATGCCGCCCAGGCAAGGCAGCAACTTCCTGATGACGCGACGCTGCGCCACCAAATCATGGAGCGTTTGATCATGGATCAAATCCTCTTGCAGATGGGGCAGAAAATGGGAGTGAAAATCTCCGATGAGCAGCTCGATCAGGCGATTGCCAATATTGCCAAACAGAACAATATGACGCTGGATCAGATGCGCAGCCGTCTGGCCTACGATGGTCTGAACTACAACACCTATCGTAACCAGATCCGCAAAGAGATGATTATCTCTGAAGTGCGTAACAACGAAGTGCGTCGTCGCATCACCATCCTGCCGCAGGAAGTTGAAGCTCTGGCGCAACAAGTCGGTAATCAAAACGATGCCAGCACTGAGCTGAACTTAAGCCACATCCTGATCCCGCTGCCGGAAAACCCGTCTTCTGAGCAGGTAAACGAAGCGGAAACACAGGCGCGTGCCATTGTCGATCAGGCGCGTAATGGCGCTGATTTCGGTAAACTGGCGATCGCTCACTCTGCCGATCAGCAGGCGCTGAACGGCGGCCAGATGGGCTGGGGTCGCATTCAGGAACTGCCGGGAATTTTCGCCCAGGCATTAAGCACCGCGAAGAAAGGCGATATTGTTGGTCCGATTCGTTCTGGCGTTGGCTTCCATATCCTGAAAGTTAAC
This sequence comes from Escherichia sp. MR, assembly GCF_005280595.1. Classification (NCBI taxonomy): domain Bacteria; kingdom Pseudomonadati; phylum Pseudomonadota; class Gammaproteobacteria; order Enterobacterales; family Enterobacteriaceae; genus Escherichia; species Escherichia sp. MR. The sequence goes on from NZ_SZVK01000005.1 coordinate 94,170, forward strand.
GATCTGCGCGGCGAAAGCAAAAATATTTCGGTAACCGAAGTTCATGCTCGCCATATTCTGCTGAAACCGTCGCCGATCATGACTGACGAACAGGCTCGCGTAAAACTGGAGCAAATTGCAGCGGACATCAAGAGTGGTAAAACCACGTTTGCCGCTGCGGCGAAAGAGTTCTCTCAAGATCCAGGCTCTGCCAACCAGGGCGGCGATCTCGGCTGGGCTACGCCAGATATTTTCGATCCGGCCTTCCGTGACGCGTTGACCCGCCTGAACAAAGGTCAAATGAGCGCACCGGTTCACTCTTCATTCGGCTGGCATTTAATCGAACTGCTGGATACCCGTAATGTCGATAAAACCGACGCTGCGCAGAAAGATCGTGCTTATCGTATGCTGATGAACCGTAAGTTCTCGGAAGAAGCAGCAAGCTGGATGCAGGAACAACGCGCCAGCGCCTACGTTAAAATCCTGAGCAACTAATGGTTAAAACCCAACGTGTTGTGATCACTCCCGGCGAGCCAGCCGGGATTGGCCCGGACTTAGTTGTCCAGCTTGCACAGCGTGAGTGGCCGGTCAAACTGGTTGTTTGTGCCGATGCCACTCTCCTTACTGACCGGGCAGCGATGCTCGGTTTGCCGCTTACTCTCCGCCCTTACTCCCCAGACTCCCCTGCACAACCGCAAACTGCGGGCACATTAACGCTACTTCCTGTCGCGCTACGTGCACCTGTGACTGCGGGGCAATTAACGGTTGAAAATGGGCATTACGTGGTAGAGACGCTGGCGCGAGCGTGTGATGGCTGTCTGAACGGTGAATTTGCCGCGCTGATTACCGGCCCCGTGCATAAAGGCGTCATTAACGACGCTGGTATTCCGTTTACCGGTCATACCGAGTTTTTCGAAGAGCGTTCGCAGGCAAAAAAAGTCGTGATGATGCTGGCAACCGAAGAACTTCGCGTGGCGCTGGCAACGACGCATTTACCGCTGCGCGATATCGCTGACACCATCACCCCGCCCCTGCTGCATGAAGTGATTGCTATTTTGCATCACGATTTGCAAACCAAATTTGGTATTGCTGAGCCGCGCATTCTGGTCTGTGGCCTGAATCCGCACGCGGGCGAAGGCGGTCATATGGGCACGGAAGAGATAGACACCATCATTCCGGTGCTCGACGAGTTACGGGCGCAGGGTATGAAACTCAACGGGCCTTTGCCTGCCGATACCCTGTTTCAGCCTAAATATCTCGACAACGCCGACGCGGTGCTGGCGATGTACCACGATCAGGGTCTTCCCGTGCTAAAATACCAGGGCTTCGGGCGCGGTGTGAATATTACGCTGGGCCTGCCCTTTATTCGCACATCAGTGGACCACGGCACCGCGCTGGAACTGGCGGGACGTGGCAAAGCCGATGTCGGCAGTTTTATTACGGCGCTTAATCTCGCCATCAAAATGATTGTTAATACCCAATGAATAAACGAGTCCACCAGGGCCACTTAGCCCGTAAACGCTTCGGGCAAAACTTTCTCAACGATCAGTTCGTGATCGACAGCATTGTTTCTGCCATTAACCCGCAGAAGGGCCAGGCGATGGTCGAAATCGGCCCCGGTCTGGCAGCGTTGACCGAGCCAGTCGGCGAACGTCTGGATCAACTGACAGTCATCGAACTTGACCGCGATTTGGCGGCACGTCTGCAAACGCATCCATTCTTAGGCCCGAAACTGACGATTTATCAGCAGGATGCGATGACCTTTAACTTCGGTGAGCTGGCTGAGAAAATGGGTCAGCCGCTACGAGTTTTCGGTAACCTGCCGTATAACATCTCCACGCCGTTGATGTTCCATCTGTTTAGCTATACTGATGCCATTGCCGACATGCACTTTATGTTGCAAAAAGAGGTGGTGAATCGTCTGGTTGCAGGACCGAACAGCAAAGCGTATGGTCGATTAAGCGTCATGGCGCAATATTATTGCAACGTGATCCCGGTGCTGGAAGTACCGCCATCGGCCTTTACACCACCACCAAAAGTGGATTCCGCCGTCGTGCGCCTGGTTCCTCATGCAACGATGCCTTACCCGGTTAAAGATGTTCGCGTGTTAAGCCGTATCACCACCGAAGCCTTTAACCAGCGTCGTAAAACCATTCGTAACAGCCTCGGCAACCTGTTTAGCGTCGAGGTGTTAACGGGAATGGGCATCGACCCGGCGATGCGAGCGGAAAATATCTCTGTCGCGCAATATTGCCAGATGGCGAACTATCTGGCGGAGAACGCGTCTTTGCAGGAGAGTTAACGATGATCAATTCGCCCCGAGTGTGTATTCAGGTTCAAAGTGTTTACATTGAAGCACAATCTTCACCTGATAATGAACGTTACGTTTTTGCTTATACCGTAACCATACGCAACCTGGGGCGAGCGCCAGTGCAGTTGTTGGGGCGTTACTGGCTGATCACCAACGGCAATGGCCGTGAAACCGAAGTCCAGGGCGAAGGTGTGGTGGGCGTTCAGCCGCATATCGCCCCTGGCGAAGAGTACCAGTACACCAGCGGTGCGATAATCGAAACACCGATGGGCACCATGCAGGGTCACTACGAAATGATCGATGAAAATGGCGTTCCATTCAGCATCGACATTCCTGTATTTCGACTCTCCGTTCCAATACTCATTCATTAAAATAATATGGCGACATACCTTATTGGCGACGTTCATGGTTGTTACGATGAACTGATCGCTTTGCTGCATAAAATAGAATTTACCCCTGGGAAAGATACCCTCTGGCTGACGGGTGACCTGGTCGCTCGCGGGCCTGGTTCGCTTGATGTTCTGCGCTATGTAAAATCCTTAGGCGACAGCGTGCGTCTGGTGCTGGGTAATCACGATCTGCATCTGCTGGCGGTATTCGCCGGGATCAGCCGTAATAAACCGAAAGACCGCCTGACACCGCTGCTGGAAGCGCCCGACGCTGATGAGCTGCTTAACTGGCTGCGTCGCCAACCTCTGCTGCAAATCGACGAAGAGAAAAAGCTGGTGATGGCTCACGCGGGGATCACGCCGCAGTGGGACTTAGAGACTGCTAAAGAGTGTGCTCACGACGTAGAAGCAGTATTGTCGAGTGACTCCTATCCTTTCTTCCTCGACGCCATGTACGGCGACATGCCAAACAACTGGACGCCAGAGTTACGCGGACTGGCACGACTGCGTTTTATCACCAACGCTTTTACCCGTATGCGTTTTTGCTTCCCGAACGGTCAACTGGATATGTACAGCAAAGAGTCGCCAGAAGACGCGCCAGCACCATTGAAACCGTGGTTTACCATTCCAGGGCCAGTTAGCGAAGAATACAATATTGTGTTTGGTCACTGGGCATCGCTGGAAGGAAAAGGTACGCCGGAAGGTATTTACGCGCTGGATACCGGATGCTGCTGGGGTGGGACATTAACCTGCCTGCGCTGGGAAGATAAGCAGTATTTCGTCCAGCCATCGAACCGGCATAAGGATATGGGCGAAGCGGCGGCGTCTTAAACACAGCCTGATACAGGAAGGCCGGATAAGACGCGACCGGCGTCGCATCCGGCACTAGCCGTAAATTCTATACAAACTTACCGCCGTTCCAGAATCTCAAAACAATAGCTATGAGAGTTCTGCGCATCGGCGTCGTGGAATTCGCTGAACACCGATTCCCAGTCATCCGGCTCATAGTCCGGGAAATGGGTGTCGCCTTCCACTTCCGCGTCGATATGCGTCAGATACAGTTTTTGCGCTTTGGGCAGGAACTGCTCATAAACGCGACCGCCGCCAATCACCATAATCTCCGGTACGTCACCACACGCCGCGATGGCTTCATCCACCGATTTCACCCACGTTACGCGATCGTCCGTACCCGGCTGGCTGCTGATGATAATATTCTTGCGTCCTGGCAGCGGGCGGCCGATGGATTCCCAGGTATGGCGCCCCATAATCACGGGTTTATTTAAGGTGTTACGTTTAAACCAGGCGAGATCGGCAGGCAGGTTCCACGGCATGGCGTTTTCCATGCCGATAACGCGATCTACCGCTAACGCCGCAATCAGACTGATCATTGAGATTTCCCGATAAAAAAAATTGTCGCCACTATACGTAAAGCGTAAACCGTCGTCGACTGGTGTGAGGATGATGTTGAGGAAAATTTTATATTCTGCTGGCGAGTCCACGCTATGTCCGTGGACTCGCCTCATTACAGTTGCGCAAAAACAAACAGTTAGTTGTAAAGTGCGTGCTACACCACACTTTCTGATTACGATGGCTTAGTTTCTGGCTCATCCGCCATGTTGCCGGTATGTTTTCCTTCCTCGGTTCCCTGCCAGCCATGCCGTTGAATTAATGACAGATGTTCACGATCCTCGGTAATGATCTCGCTTAACATCGCGCTGGTGCGTTTATAGACCGCCGCGCGGGCTTTGGTGTCGTTCTCAACCATTGCCATCTCTTCCACCATCTCAATATTAAAGCGACGGAACACATCGGCACGTTCTCGCGCTTCATATGGCCCAAGACCTAAACTTTCCAGCGCCAGACGCCCGGTTTTCAGCGCACCTTCAAAGGTTTCACGCTCCGGCTTTTCAACGCCAGCCTGTCGCAAACGGATGTAGTGATCGACATCGCGGGCGCGGGCAATAATCTGCAAATGCGGAAAATGTTCTTTCACCATCTCCGTCAGTTGCAGATTGGTTTGCGGATCGTCGATGGCGTTAATCAGCACTTCCGCTTTCGCCGCTCCCGCAGATTCCAGTAAATCCATCCGCGTGGCATCACCGTAAAAGACTTTCATGCCGAATTTGCGCAACGTTTCGATATGGTCAGGATCGTGATCGAGCACCACCATTTTTACCCCACTGGAGAGCAGTAAACGTCCGGTGATCTGCCCAAAACGACCGAATCCGGCGATAATCACGCGCGGCTGTTCTTCATCGATCTCATCGGCTTCACGCGCTTCTTCAGTAGAAGATTGCTCAAGGCGATTGAGGATCACCAGCAGAATCGGCGTTGCCGCCATCGACAGCGCCACCGCCAGGGTCAGCGATTTCGCCCACTCCGGCTCCAGCACATTCGCCATCTGCGCCGCGCCAAATACCACAAAGGCAAACTCACTGCCCTGCCCTAACAACACCGCAAACCAGCGACGCTGTTTATTTGGCACCTGCAACGGTCGGGCAATCAGCCACAGCATGGCGATTTTGATGATGAGGAAACCAAGCAGCAAAATGACAATGCGCAATGGGTTTTCAAGCAGCGTGCCAAAGTCTATCGACATGCCAACACCGATGAAAAACAGCCCCAGCAGCAAACCTTTAAATGGTTCGATATCGCTTTCCAGCGCATGACGGTATTCCGAGCTTGCCAGCAGTACGCCCGCCAGAAACGCGCCCATCGCCATCGACAAGCCAACCTCTTCCAGCAGCAAACCAAAGCCAAACACGAGGAATAACGCCACGGCACTAAACACTTCCCGCAAGCCAGAGCGGGCAACAAAACGCAGCGCCGGACGCGTGACATAGCGCCCAAGCAGTACCACCAGCACCAGCGCGCCCGCCACTTTTAACACCGAGAGAGCAAATGCGCCCATCGTCGTCGAGGCACTGCTCGCCGCCAGTAGTGGGATCATCGCTACCAGAGGGATCGCGGCGATATCCTGGAACAGCAGCACCGCAAAGGCACTGCGGCCCATTTGCGTCACCATAAGATTACGTTCATTCATCGCCTGCATAGCAATCGCCGTAGAGGAGAGCGCCAGCGTCATGCCGATCAATTCCGCTACCTGCCAGCGCAGCCCAAGTAACATACAGAACAGCCCCAGCAGGCCGCCACAAATCACCATCTGCAATGCGCCACCGCCGAACACTGCCGCACGCAGCTTCCACAGCCTTTGTGGATCGAGTTCGAGGCCGATAATAAACAGCATCAGCACCACGCCGATTTCAGCAAAGTGCAGGATAGATTCGGCATCGGTCACCAGTCGCAGCCCCCACGGGCCAATAATGCAGCCCGCGATCAGGTAGCCAAGTACCGATCCCAGACCGAGGCGTACCGCAATGGGTACAATCAGCGCCGCCGAACCGAGATAAATCAGCGCCTGAATCAGCGTATGGCTATCCATGATGTGCCTCCTGCCATTCCAGCAGACGTTGCTTATAATGACGCGCCTGCCCTTCGAGGGTTTCGTCGTCACAAATAAAGGTGCAGTGCATGGCAAACGGCGGCAGCCAGTTCAGCCCGCAGTAGATTGCCGTCGCCTGTAGCGGCTGCGACAGCACATCAAAGCCCGGATGCGCACCTATTTCAAAATGGCTTTCCCCGCCGCCGGTCGTCACCGCCCACAGCAAGTGTTTGCCATGCAGCGCCGTACCGCCGTGACCGTAAGCCCAGCCGTGCGAGAGGACTTTATCGATCCAAAGTTTAAGGAGCGGTGGAATGCTGTACCACTGCATCGGGTGCTGCCAGACGATCAGATCGGCGCGAGACAGCGCCTCCTGCTCGGCGGCAATATCGATATTGAAGTCAGGATAGAGTTGATAAAGAGAGCGAATTTCGACGCCTTCCAGCGTCCTTGCCTGTTCAAGCATCCGTTTATTCGCATGGGAATGATGCGGATACGGATGCGCATAAATTATGAGGATCATAGTTATTAGCCCGCGTGTTTACGCCTTTATTTTCCCACAAAGTGTAGTCACATATTCACGCGGCTTATAGTCAATAATATTGATTCAGAAAAGAGAGAAATCTGAATAAATTACCCCGCTCGCTGCCTGCGGATCGTCATATTGCTGGTCTGCGCCAGTGACATCCCACGTGTTTCCGGGGCAAACGCTACGGAAATCAACAAGCCAAACAGCGAGATCCCCGCCCCCATTAGCATCGTGTTACTGATACCGTAATTATTGATAAAGATCGGCAGTGCCCAGGTCGAAACAATGGTGCCAATACGGCTTAAGGACATAATCACGCCCACGGCAGAGGCGCGGATATCCGTCGGGAAAAGTTCATTAGGATAAAGCCACTGCAAATTACCTGGCCCGCCAGAGAAAAAGGCATACACCGCAAAGGCCATTACCACCAGCCAGATCCCCATATCCGGGATCAGCCCCAAAACCGCCAGCGCCAGCGTCATCATGGCAAAGCTGCCAATCAACAATGGACGCCGTCCGGCAGTGTTTAGCCACAGCATCGGCGGAATACAGCCGAGCATAAAGAACAGGCTAATCACCACGTTCCCCAGTGCCGCGTTTTTGCCAACACCCAATCCCAACAAACCAACGATTTGCGGACCAAAGGTGTAAATGGCGAACATTGGGATCACCTGGCAAGTCCAGATGGCGGCAACAAACAGGACAAACGGAAAATGGCGGCGGTTAAACAGATCGCGAAAACGGGTTTGCTGCGGCTGCTCTTCATCGAAAGCCACCGGTTCGCCAAACAGTTTGATCATCATCTCTTCGCACTCTTTCACTCGCCCTTTGCGTAACAACCAGCGGGGAGATTCAGGCAGTTCGAATCGACCAATCAAAATCAACAAACAGGGGATCGCCGCGCTGCCCAAAATCCAGCGCCAGCCACCTTCCACATCATAAAGCCAGTAGCCGACCAGATCGGCACAGGTTGCGCCGACATACCACATGGCAGCAATAAAGCTGATGGAAAACGCACGCTGACGGGTGCTGGAGAACTCGGTGATCATCGAGGTGGCGATGGGATAATCCGCGCCGATGACAATGCCGATGAGTACCCGCATCACCAGCAGTTCGACGGGGGATGAGACAAACATCGTCGCCACCGATATCACGCCAATGGCGATAATATCAATGAGGAACATTTTGCGCCGTCCGACTTTATCGGAGATATAGCCAAACAGCGATGTGCCGACGAACAGCCCGGCGAGCGTTCCCGCGCCCAGCAAGCCAATCCAGTCTGCATCCAGTTTCAGTGCCGGGGTCAGTTGCTCCAGCGCCACGCCAATCATTACCAGTACATAACCATCCAGAAACGGACCACCGCTTCCCCACAGCAAAATGCGGCGGTGAATAGAGGAGAATTTAAGATCGTCAAAGTTTCTGGACGGTTGCATGGATTATTCCTGTTTTTTTGCAATGAGAGTCAGTACGGCGTTACGTATCAAACCAACATCAGCCGTAACGGAACTCCACACCAAAGGTGCCGCGCGGGTATTCCCACTGTTCCAGCGCCGACCCCAGCCCCAGAATGCGACAGGTGCCGCACTCCAGACATCCGGCGTAATCGAAGCGCACACTGCCGTCATCCTGCTTCTTGTACAGACCTGCGGGGCACGCTTTCACCAGCAGCTCCAGCGCCTGTTTATCGGCATCGGCCTTCACAACAATGTGCGGATGCTCTTCATCGACATTGAATTTATTGACGCCCAGTTTGACGTCCACATTGACGGGAGAAGTCATAAAACGGTCACTCCTTTCATGCCATCCTTGATTAGATTGATGAAGCCCACTTTCTTACCGTGGCGGAGGATTTTCTTGCGCATCAGTTCCGGCGCGCTGCCGTCAATGGTGAACAGGTCACGCGCCACGCCCACCGCCAGTTCCGGGTAGCCGCTAAACATGCGTGGGTTATCAAGGAACGCCGGTAGTTTTTGGTACATGCGCATATCGCGCAGCGGGCCACTCTCAAGATGCTGACGATATTCCGCCAGTTTTTGCTTACCGAAATCGTCGCTTTTCATCGCTGAAAGCACGGTTTTTGCTGCTGCTTCCCCGGCGGCAATCGCCAGATCCATACCGCGAATGGTAAAACCGAGGTTCATACACATTCCGGCGGCATCACCCGCAATCAATACGCCGTCACCAACCAACTCCGGCAGCATGTTGATGCCTGCTTCCGGCACTACGTGAGCGGAATATTCCACCAGCTTGCCGCCTGCAATCAGCGGTGCAACTGCCGGATGCTGTTTGAAATCTTCCAGCATTTGCGGCACCGATTTTTTCGCGTCATGCAGATGATGCAGACCACAAACCAGCCCCAGCGACAGGGTGTTTTCATTGGTATAAAGAAAACCGCCGCCCATCAGGCCATCGGTGGGGGAACCCGCAAACAGGCAAGCCGCCCCCTGATTACCCTGCAACTGAAAACGGTCTTCAATAACCGACTTCGGTAACTCGATCAGTTCCTTCACGCCAACCGCCACATCCGTCGGTTTGACGCGTTTTGCCATCCCCAGCTTTTCGGCAAGGATGGAGTTCACCCCGTCGGCAAGGATCGCCGTTTTCGCTTCAATTACATCGTCATCGGCTTCTACACCGACGACTTTGCCATCGCGCTGTACGAGGTTATCGACACGAATCCCGGTAATTAACTGCGCGCCCGCTTCTTCGGCCTGCTCCATTAACCAGGCATCAAATTTACTGCGCAAAACAGAGTAAGAACGCTGGGATGGCGAGGTTTCGTCACCGTTGCAGTAGTCCATAGTCATCGCTGACTTTTCCGTCATAAACGCGAGTTTTTCATGGGTAATCAGGCGTTCTACGGGGGCGGATTCGGCGAAACCTGGAATAATGTGTTCCAGACTGTGGGCATAGAGACGCCCGCCGGTGACGTTCTTGGCACCTGCGGAATTGCCACGCTCGATAACTAACACTTGCGCCCCTTCGCGGGCGAGCACCAGTGCGGCAACCGAACCGGCAAGCCCTGCACCGACGATGATGGCGTCAAAGATATCTTCGGACATAAGAGCTCCCTGTCAGCGGCAGGGCCGAAATGCAGCCCTGCCAGAGTGGATCAACGCGCTAAAGCTGCGGTCAGCGCCGGAAGGATCTTCACGGCGTCGCCAACAATGCCGTAATCCGCGTACTGGAAGATCGGCGCATTTTTATCTTTATTGATGGCGAAAATGGTTTGCGACGCGTTAGCGCCAACCATGTGCTGGATCTGCCCGGAGATCCCCACAGCCAGGTACAGTTCAGGTTTCAGCATCAGGTTGGAGATACCGACATAGCGTTCGTGCTCCATCCATTTTTCGTTTTCTGCCACCGGACGAGAACAGGCCAACTCCGCACCTATCGCCCTGCAAAGCTGTTCTGCCAGCGCAATGTTCTCTTTGCTGCCAATACCGCGACCGACGCTGACCACCAGGCGGGCTTTGTCGAGATCGACGCTGTTGCTCTGGCGCGCCTGGGTTGCCGTGCGGGTAATCGCCACAGCCGGAGCCTGCCACTCCACGGTGTGCGTTTCGCCAGTACGTGACGCGTCTGGCTGAGCCGCATCGAACGTGCCGCTGCTGATGGTCAGTACCGCATACGGCGTGACAATGCGTTCTTCGCCAATCGCCAGACCACCGTAAACCATGTGTTTCACTGTCGCTTTACCGTCCTGTACGCTGACGGTGCTAGCATCGTTAGACACCGCCGCTTTGAGGCGATAACCCAGTTTCGCCGCCAGTAACTTGCCGCGACGGGTGTTCGGCAGCAGCACCAGGCCGTCTGCGCCGTGCTGGCGAATAGTGTCAGCCATGACACCGGCGTAATCTTCAATCATCCGATCGTCCGGTTTGCCGCTTAATTTCCAGACATGATTAGCGCCAAGCTGGATTGCCTGTGCGCCGTCGGCATCATTGAGGACAAAGGTGTTGATTTGATTAGCTAAAGCCTGCGCACCGTTCATCAGTTCCGGCAGACGAGAAGGGGTATCGCTGAATACCCAGACTTGAGAAAACGTGTTCATAGCATCCCCTGTAATTAAATGACTTTGCGAAGATTTTCAGCAAATGCGGCGATCTGTTCTTCGCCGTCGCCTTCAATCACGATGCGCTGACGCTCGCGCTGTTTCGGTGCGGCAACCTGTTGTTCTGACCAGGCTGCCTCTGCGTTAAAACCGATATCCGCCGCCGACCACACCTGAACTGGCTTTTTCGCCGCGCCGAGAATGGCTTTCATCGAAGGAATTTGTGGGGCGTTGATATCAGTGGAAACCGCAACGACCGCAGGCAGCGGAATGCTTAAGGTTTCTGTTTCATCTTCCAGTTCGCGTTCAACGGTGAGGGTATCTGCCGTCAGGGAGAGGATTTTGCCCACGCCATTAACTGCCGGAATATTGAGGATTTCGCCCACCAGCAAACCAACCTGCTGGGCATAAAGGTCGGAAGAACCATCGCCGCAGAGGATCAGATCAAAGCCTGCTTTCTGGGCAGCCGCAGCCAGTGCGGTCGCAGTTTGTTGCGGCAGTGCCTGCTCGAACTGATCATCAATCACTACAATCAGTTCATCCGGGCCGCGCGACAACACATCTTTACGCCCTTTGGCGTTGGTCAGGGCTTTACCACCCACACTTAAGGCCGTCACCTGCACCTCTGCCGCCTGCTGTTTTAACTGGCAAGCCGCTTCAATAGCGTTGAGATCGTATTGGCTTATTTTGGCATCGGCTTTACTGAAGTCTAATGAACCATCAGCATTATTGATCGCAATATCCTGTTCATCAGGCACGCACTTATAGCAAGTAATAATCTTCATTGCATCTCCAGAAATCATGAAGGAAACGTCGTTCATATCGGTGGTGTTAATTACAGATATCACGCTATTTAATTTGGAAATAAAACTTTAATCACCAATATTGAAAATGTCACATGCAGATAAATCCAACTTTCAATATTGTTAAGTTCCTCACCAACATTGAAAACACGGCGTAGCAAAAAGAAATTTTCAATATTGTTTTATGGATCACCAATATTGAAAGTCAGATGCTATTTTTTTACGCACAACCAAACATAACTAATTGATTAATAAATAATATTAACATCAAAAGCTCTTGTTTTTACCCGATAGAAAAATGTGATTCAAATCACAGAATACAGCCAATTGAATACCCATTATGAGTTAGCCATTAACGCGTCCACGAGGTTAATAATAATTATATTAAATGTTAACAAAAATAAAACAAACGGGAACGCAAAATAAATATTCGTTTTCACAGTGGAATTAACTCATGAAAGATAAAAAGAGAAAAACGGGAATAGAACCGAAGGTATTCTTTCCGCCGTTAATAATCGTTGGCATACTTTGCTGGCTTACAGTCAGAGATCTTGATGCGGCGAATGTCGTTATTAATGCTGTATTCAGTTACGTCACCAATGTATGGGGATGGGCATTTGAATGGTATATGGTGGTGATGCTTTTCGGCTGGTTCTGGCTGGTGTTTGGCCCGTATGCCAAAAAGCGTTTAGGTAACGAACCGCCTGAATTTAGTACCGCCAGTTGGATCTTTATGATGTTCGCCTCCTGTATGTCTGCTGCCGTACTGTTCTGGGGCTCTATTGAGATCTACTACTACATCTCCACCCCGCCGTTTGGCTTAGAACCTAACTCAACCGGCGCGAAAGAGCTGGGGCTGGCTTACAGCTTGTTCCACTGGGGGCCTCTGCCGTGGGCCACTTACAGCTTCCTTTCAGTCGCCTTCGCTTACTTCTTCTTTGTCCGCAAAATGGAAGTGATTCGCCCCAGCTCCACCCTGGTGCCGCTGGTAGGTGAAAAACACGCCAAAGGGTTGTTCGGCACTATCGTCGACAACTTCTATCTCGTCGCCTTGATCTTCGCGATGGGCACCAGTCTCGGCCTTGCCACACCGCTGGTGACCGAGTGTATGCAGTGGTTGTTTGGCATTCCGCATACCCTGCAACTGGACGCCATCATCATTACCTGCTGGATTATCCTCAACGCCATTTGCGTCGCCTGCGGCCTGCAAAAAGGGGTACGTATCGCCAGTGATGTGCGTAGCTACCTGAGCTTCCTAATGCTGGGTTGGGTGTTTATCGTCAGTGGTGCCAGCTTCATCATGAACTACTTCACCGACTCGGTGGGGATGTTGCTGATGTATCTGCCGCGCATGTTGTTCTATACCGATCCTATCGCCAAAGGCGGCTTCCCGCAGGGCTGGACGGTTTTCTACTGGGCATGGTGGGTGATTTACGCTATCCAGATGAGTATCTTCCTGGCGCGTATTTCCCGTGGTCGTACCGTGCGTGAACTGTGCTTCGGCATGGTGCTGGGGCTGACAGCGTCAACGTGGATCCTGTGGACTGTACTCGGTAGTAACACTCTGCTGTTGATGGATAAAAACATCATCAACATTCCAAATCTGATCGAACAGTACGGTGTGGCGCGCGCCATCATCGAAACCTGGGCCGCTCTGCCGCTCAGCACAGCCACCATGTGGGGCTTCTTCATTCTTTGCTTTATTGCCACCGTTACGCTGGTTAACGCCTGCTCTTATACCCTGGCGATGTCCACCTGCCGCGAAGTACGCGACGGCGAAGAGCCGCCGCTGCTGGTGCGTATCGGCTGGTCAATTCTGGTTGGCATTATCGGCATTGTTCTGCTGGCGCTCGGCGGCCTGAAACCGATTCAAACCGCCATTATCGCCGGAGGATGCCCGCTGTTCTTCGTCAACATTATGGTGACGCTCTCCTTTATTAAAGACGCGAAACAGAACTGGAAAGATTAATTAATCCCCAAAAAAATCAAGAGGTTGAAAGATGGATTTTAATTTAAATGATGAGCAGGAACTGTTTGTCGCCGGTATCCGTGAACTGATGGCCAGTGAAAACTGGGAAGCCTATTTTGCCGAGTGCGACCGTGACAGCGTCTACCCGGAACGATTTGTTAAAGCACTGGCGGATATGGGTATCGATAGCCTGCTGATCCCCGAAGAACACGGTGGTCTGGACGCAGGATTCGTCACCCTCGCCACCGTGTGGATGGAACTGGGGCGTCTGGGGGCGCCAACCTACGTGCTGTACCAGTTGCCGGGTGGGTTTAACACCTTCCTGCGCGAAGGCACACAAGAGCAGATCGACAAGATTATGGCGTTCCGTGGCACGGGTAAGCAGATGTGGAACTCAGCGATTACCGAACCGGGCGCGGGCTCCGACGTGGGTAGCCTGAAAACGACTTATACCCGTAGAAATGGTAAGATTTATCTTAATGGTAGTAAGTGTTTTATTACCAGCAGCGCCTACACCCCGTACATCGTGGTGATGGCGCGCGACGGGGCTTCTCCGGACAAACCTGTCTACACCGAATGGTTTGTTGATATGAGCAAACCGGGCATCAAAGTGACCAAACTTGAGAAGCTCGGTCTGCGTATGGATAGCTGCTGTGAAATCACCTTTGACGATGTGGAACTGGACGAGAAAGACATGTTCGGTCGGGAAGGTAACGGCTTTAACCGCGTGAAAGAAGAGTTCGACCACGAACGTTTCCTGGTAGCCCTCACCAACTACGGTACGGCGATGTGCGCCTTTGAAGATGCGGCGCGCTACGCCAATCAGCGAGTGCAGTTTGGCGAGGCTATTGGTCGTTTCCAGTTGATTCAGGAAAAATTCGCCCACATGGCGATCAAATTAAACTCCATGAAAAACATGCTGTATGAAGCAGCGTGGAAAGCAGACAACGGCACCATCACCTCTGGCGATGCTGCGATGTGCAAATACTTCTGCGCCAATGCGGCATTTGAAGTGGTGGACAGCGCAATGCAGGTGCTGGGCGGCGTCGGGATTGCGGGTAACCACCGCATCAGCCGCTTCTGGCGTGACCTGCGTGTAGACCGCGTCTCCGGGGGATCTGACGAAATGCAGATCCTGACGCTGGGTCGTGCGGTGCTGAAGCAATACCGCTAAGTCCGTGCGCTGCCTGATGCGACGCTTGCCGCGTCTTATCAGGCCTACGGTTGGCCGGATAAGGCGTTTACGCCGCATCCGGCAGTCATGCGCTACATAAATTTTTCAGGAGCTAATATGGATCATCTACCCATGCCGAAATTCGGGCCGCTAGCCGGATTACGGGTTGTCTTCTCCGGTATCGAAATCGCCGGGCCATTCGCCGGGCAAATGTTCGCAGAATGGGGTGCGGAAGTTATCTGGATCGAGAACGTCGCCTGGGCCGACACCATTCGCGTTCAACCAAACTACCCGCAGCTTTCTCGTCGCAACCTGCACGCGCTGTCATTAAATATCTTCAAAGATGAAGGCCGCGAAGCGTTTCTGAAATTAATGGAAACCACCGATATCTTCATCGAAGCCAGTAAAGGCCCAGCCTTTGCCCGCCGTGGCATTACTGATGAAGTCCTGTGGCAGCACAACCCGAAACTGGTTATCGCTCACCTGTCCGGTTTTGGTCAGTACGGCACCGAGGAGTACACCAACCTTCCGGCCTATAACACCATCGCCCAGGCCTTCAGTGGTTACCTGATTCAGAACGGTGATGTTGACCAGCCAATGCCTGCCTTCCCGTATACCGCCGATTACTTCTCCGGCCTGACCGCCACCACGGCGGCGCTGGCGGCACTGCACAAAGTGCGCGAAACCGGTAAAGGCGAAAGTATCGACATCGCCATGTATGAAGTGATGCTGCGCATGGGTCAGTACTTCATGATGGATTACTTCAACGGTGGCGAAATGTGCCCGCGCATGACCAAAGGTAAAGATCCCTACTACGCCGGTTGCGGTCTGTACAAATGCGCCGACGGCTACATTGTGATGGAACTGGTGGGTATTACTCAGATCGCAGAGTGCTTTAAAGATATTGGTCTTGCGCATCTGCTTGGTACGCCGGAAATCCCGGAAGGCACTCAGCTTATCCACCGTATCGAATGCCCTTACGGCCCGCTGGTTGAAGAGAAACTCGATACCTGGCTGGCA
Organism: Escherichia sp. MR; assembly: GCF_005280595.1. Taxonomy (NCBI): domain Bacteria; kingdom Pseudomonadati; phylum Pseudomonadota; class Gammaproteobacteria; order Enterobacterales; family Enterobacteriaceae; genus Escherichia; species Escherichia sp. MR. Next base: position 109,843 of record NZ_SZVK01000005.1, read on the forward strand.
GCACACACCATCGCAGAAGTTAAAGAACGCTTTGCCGAACTGAATATCGCCTGTGCCAAAGTACTGACCGTACCGGAACTGGAAAGCAATCCACAGTACGTTGCCCGCGAATCAATCACCCAGTGGCAAACGATGGATGGTCGCACCTGCAAAGGACCGAACATCATGCCGAAATTCAAAAATAACCCCGGCCAAATCTGGCGCGGAATGCCATCGCACGGCATGGACACGGCTGCCATTTTGAAAAATATCGGCTACAGCGAAAACGACATTCAGGAGTTGATCAGCAAAGGTCTGGCCAAAGTTGAGGATTAAACGCGTGGCGTAGGTCGGGTTACCCGACTAGCGCCCGCTCAATAACAAACGAACAAAATGGATAGAGGTGCAATGGATATCATTGGCGGACAACATCTACGTCAAATGTGGGACGATCTGGCGGACGTTTACGGTCATAAAACGGCGCTGATTTGTGAATCCAGCGGCGGAGTCGTTAACCGGTACAGTTATCTTGTGTTAAATCAGGAGATTAACCGCACGGCAAACCTGTTTTATACGCTGGGGATCCGCAAAGGCGACAAGGTCGCGCTGCATCTGGACAACTGCCCGGAATTTCTCTTTTGCTGGTTCGGGCTGGCAAAAATTGGCGCGATTATGGTGCCGATTAACGCCCGCCTGCTGCGCGAAGAAAGTGCGTGGATCCTGCAAAACAGCCAGGCGTGCCTGCTGGTGACCAGTGCGCAATTCTACTCCATGTATCAACAGATTCAGCAGGAAGATACCACGCAGCTACGGCACATTTGCCTGACCGATGTGGCGCTTCCCGCTGATGATGGCGTCAGTTCGTTTACTCAACTGAAAGAGCAACAACCTGCCACCTTGTGCTATGCGCCGCCGCTATCGACCGACGATACGGCGGAAATTCTCTTTACCTCCGGCACCACCTCCCGACCGAAAGGGGTGGTGATTACCCATTACAATCTGCGCTTCGCCGGATATTACTCCGCCTGGCAGTGCGCCCTGCGTGACGATGACGTCTACCTGACGGTAATGCCTGCATTTCATATCGATTGCCAGTGCACTGCGGCGATGGCGGCGTTTTCTGCCGGAGCCACCTTTGTGCTGGTCGAGAAATACAGCGCCCGCGCCTTCTGGGGACAGGTACAGAAGTACCATGTCACCGTTACCGAATGTATTCCGATGATGATTCGTACGTTGATGGTGCAGCCGCCTTCTGCGAACGACCGACAACACTGCCTGCGGGAAGTGATGTTTTATCTCAACCTGTCGGAGCAGGAAAAAGACGCTTTTTGTGAACGCTTCGGCGTTCGTTTGCTGACGTCTTATGGGATGACGGAAACCATCGTTGGCATTATCGGCGACCGTCCTGGCGATAAACGGCGCTGGCCGTCGATTGGCCGGGCGGGATTTTGCTACGAAGCGGAGATCCGCGACGATCACAATCGTCCGCTCCCGGCGGGAGAGATCGGCGAAATCTGCATTAAAGGCGAACCGGGGAAAACCATCTTCAAAGAGTACTTTCTCAACCCGCAAGCCACCGCCAAAGTCCTGGAAGCCGATGGCTGGCTTCATACTGGCGATACCGGATACCGCGACGAAGAGGGCTTTTTTTATTTCGTCGATCGTCGCTGCAACATGATCAAACGCGGTGGCGAGAATGTTTCCTGCGTGGAGCTGGAAAATATCATCGCCACCCATCCGAAAATTCAGGATATCGTGGTTGTTGGTATTAAAGATTCTATTCGCGATGAAGCTATCAAGGCCTTTGTGGTGCTGAATGAAGGTGAAACATTGAGCGAGGAAGAATTTTTCTGCTTCTGTGAACAAAATATGGCGAAATTTAAAGTGCCTTCTTATCTGGAGATCAGAAAAGATCTGCCGCGTAATTGCTCGGGGAAAATAATCAGAAAGAATCTGAAATAAACATAATGGCAGGGAATTATCCTGCCAGCTAATAATCACGCTCTAAAAAAAAATGCATTCTTTGCAGGGATGTTGTCGTCCCTGAAAAAATAAAAATGGAGAAAAGGAATGAGTGAATCATTACATCTGACCCGCAATGGATCAATTCTGGAAATTACCCTTGATCGTCCAAAAGCCAATGCTATTGATGCAAAAACCAGCTTTGAGATGGGCGAAGTATTTCTTAATTTCCGTGACGATCCGCAATTGCGCGTCGCTATTATTACCGGAGCCGGAGAGAAATTCTTTTCCGCCGGCTGGGATTTAAAAGCGGCAGCAGAAGGCGAAGCGCCGGATGCTGATTTCGGGCCAGGCGGATTTGCTGGGTTAACCGAAATTTTCAATCTCGATAAACCGGTTATCGCAGCCGTGAACGGCTACGCCTTTGGCGGCGGCTTTGAACTGGCGCTGGCGGCAGATTTTATTGTTTGTGCCGATAATGCCAGCTTCGCCCTGCCGGAAGCCAAACTGGGTATTGTCCCGGACAGCGGCGGCGTGCTGCGTCTGCCGAAGATCCTGCCACCTGCCATCGTCAATGAAATGGTGATGACCGGCAGACGAATGGACGCAGAAGAGGCGCTGCGTTGGGGGATAGTCAACCGCGTGGTTAGCCAGACCGAACTGATGGATAACGCCCGCGAACTGGCGCAGCAGCTGGTTAACAGCGCCCCGCTGGCGATTGCGGCACTGAAAGAGATCTATCGCACCACCAGCGAAATGCCGGTTGAAGAGGCATATCGCTATATTCGCAGCGGTGTGTTGAAAAACTATCCCTCAGTTCTGCATTCGGAAGATGCCATTGAGGGGCCGCTGGCGTTTGCTGAGAAGCGCGATCCGGTGTGGAAAGGGCGTTAATAACCGTGAGCTATTACGCCTTTGAGGGATTAATTCCGGTGGTTCACCCGACGGCGTTTGTCCATCCCAGTGCGGTATTGATTGGCGATGTAATTGTGGGAGCCGGTGTCTACATCGGTCCCCTCGCCTCGCTGCGTGGTGATTACGGACGACTGATTGTGCAAGCGGGAGCCAATATTCAGGATGGCTGCATTATGCATGGCTACAGCGATACTGACACCATTGTCGGGGAAAACGGTCATATCGGTCATGGCGCGATCCTGCATGGCTGTGTGATCGGTCGTGATGCATTGGTCGGGATGAACAGCGTGATTATGGATGGCGCGGTCATTGGTGAAGAGAGCATTGTTGCCGCCATGAGCTTTGTCAAAGCAGGCTTTCGCGGCGAGAAACGCCAGTTGTTGATGGGCACGCCAGCCCGTGCCGTGCGCAGCGTCAGCGATGACGAGTTGCACTGGAAGCAATTGAATACCAAAGAGTATCAGGATCTTGTCGGGCGCTGCCATGCAGCGTTACATGAAACGCAACCGTTGAGGCAAATGGAGGAAAATCGTCCCCGTTTGCAGGGGACGACGGATGTGACGCCAAAGCGGTAACATCATCGGATGCGGCGTAAACGCCTTATCCGACCAACCAGGAGCGCAACCGTAGGCCGGATAAGATGCGCCAGCATCGCATCCGGCAACCAGGCCGCACGGTATCAACGAAATTAAATTAACGACGCATACTCTTCGACAACATCATCTGCCACTTCTGCTCACGGTTAAGTTCTGTGAGCGGGACGGCAGGAATACGCGGCGTCTTTCTTACGCCGACTAATTTTTCCCGGCTGTTATTGCGCAGGCGCGCGTAAATTTGCTCATCAATATCGACCACTTTAACCAGTCGCTGGCACTGACATCCCCGCCCTTCCAGCTTATTAGGGATCATCTTAACTTCGCAGCTTATTTCTGCGACTTCCGACAGAATATAAGTTAGGGTATTAATCGCCTTGCTGTGTTCAATATCGAAATGAATAGAGATCTCTCTTGCTATCACCCAGCGATTTTCAGCCATCATCCATTCGGCGATTAACAAATAGAGTGGTTTTTCAACATATCCTTCACACATACGAACTCCAGTTTCACAAATTAAAAGTCTGGCTATGACTCGTTTTGAAGCAATCAAACAAGGCCATATTAAAATTGTGGATATATCGATAGTATGCAACTTCCCTGTCAATAAGTGTGAGCTAAATCCTGCTTACATCATCAAAAATAGAGTTTCCCGGAAAGATTATCCTTACTGGTAAAAAAAACGGTTCTCATCAGAGAACCGTATTAGTTATTCGATCAAATTGGCGGATAAAAAATATCTGCCATGACACGCTATTATTTGATCTGCGCGTGCATTTCCTGTACCGAAATAACTTTTTCGGTCGCATCGGCATTCAGTGCCATCGCAGTAGCAAAACCGCCGTTCAGGGTGGTGTCGTAATGTACTTTATATTGCAGCGCGCTGCGACGAATCACGCGGGAGTCTTCAATCGCGCGACGACCTGACGTGGTGTTGATGATGTAGGTATATTCGCCATTCTTGATACGATCCTGAATGTGCGGACGACCTTCATGCACCTTGTTCACCAGACGCGGATTAATACCCGCTTCCCCCAGCACAATCGCCGTGCCGTGGGTCGCATCCAGCTCGAAGCCCTGTTTCAGCAGTTTTGCCGCCAGATCAACCACGCGTTCTTTGTCGCCTTCACGCACGGAGAGCAGCGCACGACCGTGTTTCTTCATGGTGGAGTTACTACCCAGTTGCGCTTTAGCAAACGCTTCAGCGAAGGTGCGACCGACGCCCATCACTTCCCCGGTGGAGCGCATTTCTGGCCCTAACAGCGGGTCAACGCCGGGGAATTTGTTGAACGGCAGCACCACTTCTTTCACCGAGTAGTACGGCGGGATAACTTCTTTAGTTACGCCCTGCTCAGCCAGCGATTTGCCAGCCATCACGCGCGCCGCCACTTTTGCCAGCGGTACACCGGTGGCTTTGGAGACGAACGGAACGGTACGCGCCGCACGCGGGTTAACTTCAATCAGGTAAACTTCGTTGTTTTTCACTGCAAACTGCACGTTCATCAGACCGCGCACCTGCAATTCGAAGGCCAGTTTCTGCACCTGCTGGCGCATCACATCCTGAATTTCCTGGCTCAGTGTGTACGCAGGCAGAGAACACGCGGAGTCGCCGGAGTGCACACCTGCCTGCTCGATGTGCTCCATGATGCCGCCAATCAGCACCATTTCGCCGTCGCAGATGGCGTCCACATCAACTTCTACCGCGTCATCAAGGAAATGATCCAGCAGCACCGGCGCATCGTTAGAGACACTCACCGCCGTCTGGAAGTAACGGCGCAGGTCGGCTTCATCGTAGACGATTTCCATCGCCCGACCGCCGAGAACGTAAGATGGGCGCACCACCAGCGGGTAGCCAATCTCTTTCGCCTTCTCAACCGCCATTTCAATAGCGGTAACGGTAGCGTTCGCCGGTTGTTTCAGTTTCAGACGGTCAACCGCGTGCTGGAAGCGTTCACGGTCTTCCGCGCGGTCGATAGCATCCGGGCTGGTGCCGATAACCGGTACGCCAGCGGCTTCCAGCGCACGTGCCAGTTTCAGCGGGGTCTGACCGCCGTACTGGACGATAACGCCTTTCGGCTTCTCAATACGCACGATTTCCAGCACATCTTCCAGGGTTACCGGCTCAAAGTAGAGACGGTCGGACGTGTCGTAGTCGGTAGAGACAGTTTCCGGGTTACAGTTAACCATAATGGTTTCGTAACCGTCTTCGCGCAGCGCCAGCGAGGCGTGTACGCAGCAGTAGTCGAATTCGATCCCCTGACCGATACGGTTCGGGCCGCCGCCGAGCACCATGATTTTTTCACGATCAGTAGACGGATTCGCTTCGCACTCTTCTTCATAAGTGGAGTACATGTAAGCGGTGTCGGTAGCAAACTCTGCCGCACAGGTATCCACACGTTTGTAGACCGGATGCAAATCATACTGGTCGCGCAGCTTGCGGATTTCCGCTTCACGCACGCCCGCCAGTTTTGCCAGACGCGCATCAGCAAAGCCTTTGCGTTTTAGCTGGCGCAGGAAGTCAGCGTTCAGGCCAGTGATGCCCACTTCTGCCACTTTCTCTTCCAGACGCACCAGCTCTTCAATTTGCACCAGGAACCAGCGATCAATGTTGGTCAGGTTGAAAACGCCGTCTACAGACAAGCCCGCACGGAAGGCATCGGCGATGTACCAGATACGCTCTGCGCCAGCATCTTTCAGTTCGCGGCGGATTTTGGTCAGGGCTTCCGGGTCGTCGAGGCTCACTTTCGGGTCGAAGCCGGTCGCACCCACTTCCAGGCCGCGCAGGGCTTTTTGCAAGGACTCCTGCTGCGTGCGACCAATCGCCATCACTTCGCCAACCGATTTCATCTGAGTGGTCAGACGGTCGTTCGCACCGGCGAATTTCTCGAAGTTGAAGCGAGGAATTTTAGTGACCACGTAGTCGATGGACGGTTCGAAGGAGGCCGGAGTACGCCCGCCGGTGATGTCGTTCATCAGCTCGTCAAGGGTGTAACCCACCGCCAGTTTCGCCGCCACTTTGGCAATCGGGAAGCCGGTGGCTTTCGATGCCAGCGCCGAAGAACGCGACACACGCGGGTTCATTTCGATAACAATCAGGCGACCGTTTTTCGGGTTAACCGCAAACTGAACGTTGGAACCGCCGGTTTCAACGCCAATTTCACGCAGTACCGCCATCGAGGCGTTACGCATGATTTGATATTCTTTGTCGGTCAGCGTCTGGGCTGGCGCCACGGTGATGGAGTCACCGGTGTGGATGCCCATCGCATCGAAGTTTTCGATAGAGCAGACGATGATGCAGTTGTCGTTTTTATCACGCACCACTTCCATCTCGTACTCTTTCCAGCCGATCAGCGACTCATCAATCAGCAACTCTTTGGTCGGGGAGAGATCCAGACCACGGGCGCAAATTTCTTCAAACTCTTCGCGGTTATAGGCGATACCGCCACCACTACCGCCCATAGTAAAGCTAGGTCGAATGATGCACGGGAAGCCAACTTCAGCGGCAACCGCCAGCGCCTCTTCCATAGTATGTGCGATACCAGAACGCGCGGTTTCGAGGCCGATTTTCTTCATCGCCACGTCGAAACGGCGGCGGTCTTCTGCTTTATCAATCGCGTCGGCGGTAGCACCAATCATAGTCACACCGAACTCTTCCAGCACGCCCTGACGCTCAAGCTCAAGCGCACAGTTCAGCGCCGTCTGACCGCCCATCGTTGGCAGCACCGCATCCGGACGCTCTTTTTCAATAATCTTACGTACCACTTCCCAGTGAATCGGCTCGATGTAGGTCGCATCAGCCATTTCCGGGTCGGTCATGATGGTCGCCGGGTTGGAGTTCACCAGAATGACGCGGTAACCCTCTTCGCGAAGGGCTTTACATGCTTGCGCGCCAGAGTAGTCAAACTCACACGCCTGACCGATAACAATCGGGCCCGCACCCAGAATCAGGATACTTTTTATATCTGTACGTTTTGGCATGGCTCTTTTACTCCTGATTACTTAGCGGTTTTACGGTACTGCTCAATTAACTCGATAAAGTGGTCGAACAACGGCGCTGCGTCGTGTGGACCAGGGCTGGCTTCAGGGTGCCCCTGGAAGCTGAACGCCGGTTTATCGGTGCGATGAATCCCTTGTAACGTACCGTCGAACAGGGATTTATGTGTAACACGCAGGTTTGCAGGTAATGTTGCTTCGTCCACCGCAAAACCGTGGTTCTGGGCGGTGATCATCACCACGTTTTTCTCAATATCTTTCACCGGATGGTTGCCGCCGTGGTGACCAAATTTCATTTTGATGGTCTTCGCCCCACTTGCCAGCGCCAGCAGCTGATGACCGAGGCAGATACCAAATACCGGGATGTCGGTTTCGAGGAATTTCTGGATGGCGGTAATGGCGTAATCGCACGGTGCCGGATCGCCAGGGCCGTTGGAGAGGAAGATACCGTCCGGATTCATTTTCAACACGTCTTCCGCAGAGGTTTGTGCCGGAACGATGGTCAGGCGACAGCCTCTGTCCACCAGCATCCGCAAGATGTTGCGCTTGGCACCGAAATCATAAGCCACGACGTGGAACGGCAGCTCGTCTTCTTTTTTCGCTTCTGGCAGGCCGCCGGTCAGCCTCCAACTCCCTTGTGTCCAGCTATAGGCCTCTGCGGTAGTCACTTCTTTTGCCAGATCCATACCATTGAGGCCAGGGAACGCGCGGGCTTTTTCTAATGCCAGCGCCGCATCCGGGTTGTCGCCCGCGATGATGCAGCCGTTCTGTGCGCCTTTCTCGCGCAGTAAACGCGTCAGCTTACGGGTATCGATATCGGCAATCGCTACGATGTTATGGCGCTTCAGGTAAGAAGAGAGGTCTTCGGTATTACGGAAGTTGCTGGCAATCAGCGGCAGGTCGCGAATCACCAGACCTTGTGCATGTACCTGAGAAGATTCTTCATCAGCGTCATTAGTGCCGACATTGCCAATATGGGGATAAGTAAGAGTAACGATTTGACGAGAATAGGAAGGATCAGTGAGGATTTCTTGATAACCGGTCATTGAAGTATTGAAAACGACTTCCCCAACCGCCGAACCTGTTGCCCCTATGGCCCGACCGTGAAACTGGGTTCCGTCTTCCAGAACCAATAGCGCTGACTTAATCAAAACACCCTCCAGAGAATATTCACTCACTTTATTTGCATATTAATTCACAATGATGCGATGAATCAATGCAAATCTGCTTACCGACGAATTTCTGGCAAACGGCGGCATTCTGGAGATATGGGCGCTAAAAGTCAACTCAATAGCGGGATTTATTATATAATTTTATGCCTCACACCTGTTTTACAGGCACTAACCGACAAAAACACAATCTAACAAGGTCTGGAAAACGCTTGCGCAGCGAGAAGAATGTGTAAACAAAGAACACGAAGAAAAAAAGTGGACCAGATGGTCAAAATTTACATTAAAACAACAAAAGCAGAAGACAAAACATGTAATTTTTAGCACTTGAATAAAATTCAAAAACATAACACCAAAAATAAAAGGGCTTAAAATTAAAGCCCTTTACAATCAATAAATTAAATGTGTTATTTTTGCGTCATTACAAATGTTTTGTGGTTATAATTTATTGAGATTAAGCACATCTCTCATATCAAAAAGACCACTTTCCTTGCCACTCAGCCACAATGCCGATCTTACTGCGCCGTTAGCAAATGTCATGCGGCTGGAAGCCTTATGAGTGATCTCCAGACGTTCGCCGATATCGGCAAACATGGCGGTATGTTCACCCACGATGTCTCCGGCACGGACGGTGGCAAAACCTATCGTTCCGGGAACGCGTTCACCGGTATGCCCTTCGCGGCTGTAAACGGCACAATCTTTCAGATCTTTATCCAACGCATGGGCAATCGCCTCCCCCATCGCCAGCGCAGTACCTGACGGCGCATCGACTTTATGTCGATGATGCGCTTCGATAATTTCGATATCAGTGTAGTCACCCATGACCTGAGCCGCTTTCTCCAGCAACTTAAGCATGACGTTGACACCGACGCTAAAGTTGGCGGCAAAGACAATCGCAATATCTTTAGCAGCTTCACCAATCGCCTGTTTACCTGCGTCATCAAAACCCGTGGTGCCAATCACCATCCCTTTGCCATGTTGGCGGCAAAAAGCGAGATGGTTCAGCGTACCTTCCGGACGGGTAAAATCGATAAACACATCAAAATCATCTTTTACAACATCAAGGCTGCTTTGTACGATAACGCCGGTTTTTCCTGCTCCAGCCAGTTCGCCAGCATCGCTGCCCAGTAAAGAAGATCCTTCGCGTTCCAGCGCCGCGCCAAGCTGCACGCCCTCTAATGCCAGCGCCGCCTGAATCAACTGGCGGCCCATACGCCCCCTGGCTCCCGCGATGGCAACGCGGATGTTTGCATCATGCATAGCTATTCTCTTTTGTTAATTTGTATAGACCGTTTTCAGAGTAACCAGCGCATCGCTACGCCGCCAGCCAAAAACGCTGATAATTAGAAATTAATGATAAACAGGGAGGGATATCAGTGAAAGGCATGAGTCAGTGAATGACTACATGCCGATAACATGTGACAGGTTACGGCGCCAGCGCCAGCACCTCCGCCACCCACTGCTGGAAACCTTTCACGTCCAGATCCAGCGCAACCTGAACATTTGCCGGTTTATCCAGCCGACCGTCAATATCGACGACTGTCGTACCCGCAGTAAATTCACCTTGTGTTTCTACCGCCACAAAACACGGCTTGAGAGTGAACAAGTCCGGGCGAACCAGCCAGGCAATGGCACAGAGATCGTGCATTCGCAGGCCACTTTGCATACTGCCGCTGCGGTAGTGACTAAACAGTGCATGAAGCATTTTTCCGGTACGATTCAATTCCGGTAGTGTGGTGAGATATTCGGGAGTGAGCATCGCCTGATTGGTGACGTCCAGGCCACACATCACAATCTCCAGTCCGCTCTGGAAGACCTGGGCCGCCGCTTCAGGATCAATCGCAATATTAAACTCGGCATTCGGCGTGAAATTGCCACGACCGGCAGAACCGCCCATGATCACCAGACGACGAATATGCGGTTTGCATTCCGGGCACTGCGAAAGTAATAGCGCGATATTCGTCAACGGCCCGATCGCCACCAGGGTAACGGGTTCAGACGCGCACATTAGCGCATCACGAATCGCCAGAAACGCCGGTTTCTCCAGTGGTTTTCGATTGTGCTCAACGAAGTCATAACCTTCCATGCCGGATTCGCCATGAACATAAGACGCATCACGCGGTGCGCGTACCAACGGTGTTGCCGCCCCCTGGGCGAGTGGGATATCCGCATCCCAGAAATGCAGCAATTGCAGCGCATTTCGGGTAGTTTTCTGCACCGATACATTGCCTCCGACAGTCGTCATCAGTTGGAGATCGAGTTGTGGGGCAAAGATCGCGGCAGCAATCGCTGCGGCATCGTCGATACCAGGGTCAGTATCCAAAAAAATCGGCAAGCGCATGTTTTCTCCATAAAAAATGCCGGTAATAAGACCGGCATTTTCGCATAACTTAGGCTGCTAATGACTTAATCAACTTCACGAATATCGACACGCAGCTCTTTCGGCACTTCGAAAACAATGTTTTCTTCACGGCCTTCAAGCGAAATGGCTTCACCACCGCCAAGCTGCTGTAAACGTGCGACGACGTTCTGTACCAGAATATCCGGAGCTGATGCGCCCGCAGTCACACCGACGCATTTCGCTTCTTTCACCCACTCTTCCTGGATATCTGCCGCATCGTCAATTAAAAACGCGCGTTTGCCCATACGCTGTGCCAGTTCCGCCAGACGGTTGGAGTTGGAGGAGTTTTTCGAACCGACCACCAGCACAACTTCCGCCTGCTCTGCCAGGGCGCGTACTGCTTCCTGACGGTTGGTAGTGGCGTAACAAATGTCATCTTTGCGCGGCCCGACAATTTTCGGGAAGCGTTTACGCAGCGCGTCGATAACATCAGACGTGTCATCCACCGACAGCGTGGTCTGGGTCATAAAAGAGAGCTTCTCTTCGTTTTTGACCGTCAGCTTCCATACGTCATCTGGCGATTCAACCAGATACATTCCCCCTTCCGGGTTGCTGTACTGTCCCATCGTCCCTTCCACTTCCGGGTGCCCGGCGTGGCCGATGAGAATAGATTCTTCACCACGACGACTAGCGCGGGCAACTTCCATATGCACTTTGGTCACCAGCGGGCAGGTGGCGTCGAATACCGTCAGATCGCGACTTTTCGCTTCGTTGCGTACCGCCTGGGAAACGCCATGCGCAGAGAAAATCAGGATCGCACCGTCCGGCACTTCGCTGATCTGCTCAATAAAGATAGCCCCACGCTCGCGCAGGCTATCGACCACGTAGCGGTTATGCACCACTTCGTGGCGGACATATATCGGTGCGCCGTAAATGGCCAGCGCGTTTTCAACAATGCTGATAGCGCGGTCTACCCCGGCACAAAAACCACGCGGGTTGGCCAACAGGATCTGCATGTTACGCCTCCAGTGCCGGATCGATTTCCAGCACTTCAATATCAAAATGAACGGTCTGCCCGGCCAGCGGATGGTTGAAATCAACGGTAATGGAGTCGCCGTTAATTTCGCGGATCACGCCAGGCATCTCACTGCCATCCATTGCGGTAAAAAGCATTATTGCGCCAATTTCTGGCTCGCCTGCATCCATAAACTCACGGCGGGAGAAGTACTGAATCAGGTCTGGTGACGGCACGCCAAACGCCGCATCTGGCTCCAGCGTGAAGGTGGTTTTATCGCCCACTTTCAGCCCCAGCAGGTGTTGCTCCAGCCCTTCGGAAAGAGAAGCATCACCCAGGCGGAACAGCGCCGGTTTACCGTTGTTGCGGGTAGACTCGGCGGTAGTGCCATCGTCGAGTTTTAGCGTGAAGTGCACCAGGACGGCGCTATTGCTCTGTACAGATTCAGACATGCAGGTTTGCTCTTGTATTTGAGGATTTTTGCCGGATGCGGCCTACGATTTCGCAGCAATCGGTAGGCCGGATAAGATGCGTCAGCATCGCATCCGGCAGGGTTTATTATTGTTTTTTCGCTTTAGAAGGTAAAAAACCTTCCAGCACAATCAATGCCGCACCGACACAGATTGCGCTATCGGCGAGGTTGAAGGTGGCGAAATGCCAGTCGCCGACGTAGAAGTCGATCATATCGACCACAAAGCCGTGCCACAGACGGTCGAACAGGTTGCCCAGTGCGCCGCCAATAATCAGCGCGTAAGCGATATTGTTTAGCTTTTGCGTAGCCTTCGAGCGATACATCATCACCGTCAGGATCACACTAATACCAATCGCAATACCGGCAAAAAACCAACGCTGCCAGCCGCCGCTATCGGCAAGGAAACTAAACGCCGCGCCATAGTTACGCGCATAATGCAGATTAAGCGACGGGAACAGCGGAACCGTATCCCCCAGAGCAAAGTTCTGGAGGATCAGGTATTTGCTGCCCAGATCGATAATCAGCACGACTACCACCAGCCACAGCCAGCGTAGCCCTGTTGAACAGATCGATTGACTCATCAGGCAAACTTACGTTTTTCACCGTCGCCGGCGACGTTGCTGACACAGCGGCCGCAGATTTCTGCGTGTTCCGCCACCTTGCCGACATCCTGGGTGTAGTGCCAGCAGCGTGGGCACTTATCACCTTCGGCTTTACTCAACGCGACTTTCAGCCCTTTGAGTACTTCGCTCTGCTGCGCATCAGCAGGTGCGTCGTTATAGTCTGCAACGGCAGCGCCAGAGGTCAACAGGACAAATCGTAATTCATCACCCAGCGCGGTCAGTTTCGCCGCCAGTTCGGGTTCCGCGTACAGGGTCACTGCCGCTTCCAGAGAACCGCCGACTTTCTTATCCGCACGAGCCTGCTCGATGACTTTGTTCACTTCGCCACGCACTTTCAGCAGCTCGTCCCAGAATGCATCGTTCATCGCTTCGCTGTCTGCCAGACCAAACAGGCCTTCGTACCACTCACCGGTGAAGACGTATTTTTCACGCTCGCCCGGCAGGTAGCCCCACACTTCATCAGCGGTGAAGGAGAGGATCGGCGCCATCCAGCGCACCAGCGCTTCTGCAATGTGATACAGCGCAGTCTGGCAGCTACGACGCGCCACGCTGTCCGCTTTAGCGGTGTACTGACGGTCTTTGATGATATCGAGGTAGAAAGAGCCCATCTCAACGGAGCAGAAGCGCATCAGGCGCTGTACCACTTCGTGGAAATCGTATGCTTCGTAAGCCTTGAGGATGTCTTCCTGAGCCGCTTTCGCACAACCCACAGCCCATCTGTCCAGTACCACCATCTCTTCCGGTTTCACCATATCTTTTGCTGGATCGAAACCATTGAGGTTTGCCAGCAGGAAGCGCGCGGTGTTACGGATACGACGATAGCTGTCAGCAGCACGTTTCAGGATCTCGTCAGAAACAGCCATTTCGCCGGTATAGTCGGTTGATGCCACCCACAGACGCAGAATATCCGCGCCAAGTTTGTTCATCACATCCTGCGGCGAAACGGTGTTGCCGATGGATTTAGACATCTTGCGACCCTGACCATCCACGGTAAAGCCGTGAGTCAGTACCTGACGATACGGCGCTTTGCCTTTCATCGCAGTGGAGATCATCAGGGAAGACATGAACCAACCACGGTGTTGGTCAGAACCTTCCAGATACATGTCCGCAGCGTGGCCGGCAAATTCCGGACGCACGTCAACAACGGAAGAGTGGGTAGATCCAGAGTCAAACCACACATCCAGCGTATCAGGCACTTTCACGTACTGGTCAGCTTCGTCGCCGAGGATCTCTTTCGCATCAAGATCCCACCACGCCTGAATGCCATCAACTTCAACGCGTTTTGCCACTTCTTCCATCAGTTCGAGAGTACGCGGATGCAGCTCTTCAGTGTCTTTGTGCACGAACAGTGACATCGGTACGCCCCAGGTACGCTGACGGGAGATACACCAGTCAGGACGGTTAGCGACCATCGACTCGATACGCGCCTGACCCCAGTCCGGGATCCACTGCACGCCTTTGATCTCTTTCAGTGACTGCGCACGCAGACCTTTCTGATCCATGCTGACGAACCACTGCGGCGTCGCGCGGAAGATGATCGGCGTTTTGTGACGCCAGCAGCACGGATAGCTATGCTGCATTTTCTCAACATGCAGCAGCGCGCCTTTTTCCTGCAACAGCGCAACGACGATGTCGTTCGCTTTGAAGACGTTCACACCATCCAGCGTCGGGTAAGTACCCGGCAGATAAGTGCCGTCCGGACCAACCGGGTTAGCGGTTTCCAGGCCGTATTTCTGACCAATCACATAGTCGTCCGGGCCGTGGCCAGGCGCGGTGTGAACAGCACCAGTACCGGCATCCAGGGTAACGTGATCGCCGAGGATTGCGGGAACGTCGAAGCCCATAAACGGATGAGTAAAGCGCAGCAGCTCAAGCTCTGCACCTTTCACCGTGCCGAGAATGGTGTAATCGGTCACGCCGATACGTTGCATTACGCTTTCAACCAGATCTTTCGCCAGAATCACGGCCTGACCGTCGATCTGCACCAGCGCATAGTCGAAATCAGGTGCAATGGAGATTGCGCGGTTCGCAGGCAGAGTCCACGGCGTAGTGGTCCAGATCACCAGCGAAATTGAGCCGTTAACGTTGCTGACGCCAAATTTCGCTTTCAGCGCATCCTGATCGACTGCCTGGAAAGCAACGTCGATGGACGGAGAGGTTTTGTCGTAATACTCAACTTCCGCTTCTGCCAGCGCAGAACGGCAGTCAACGCACCAGTGTACCGGCTTCGCACCTTTGTGCAGGTGACCGTTGCCGATGATTTTACCCAGCGCGCGGATGATATTGGCTTCAGTTTTGAAGTCCATGGTCAGGTACGGGTGCGACCAGTCGCCCAGCACGCCCAGACGGATAAAGTCTTTGCGCTGACCATCAACCTGGGTCGCAGCGTATTCGCGGCACTTGGCGCGGAACTCGGCGGCGGTGAATTTCTCACCCGGTTTACCGTATTCTTGCTCTACTTTCAGTTCGATCGGCAGACCGTGGCAGTCCCAGCCTGGCACATACGGCGAGTCATAACCGGAAAGCCCTTTGGACTTGATGATTATGTCTTTCAGAATCTTGTTAACCGAGTGACCAATATGAATGCTGCCATTCGCATATGGAGGGCCATCATGCAGAATGAAGGTTTTTTTGCCTTTTTTAGCCGCACGGATGATGCCGTACAGATCATCATCAGTCCAACGCGCCAGCATTCCCGGTTCGCGCTTGGCGAGATCGCCACGCATCGGGAACCCTGTTTCCGGCAAATTCAGGGTTGATTTATAGTCACTCATCAGATTCTCGGTTCCGTATTTCGGTTTGATTACATAACAGGCTTAAGCCGGTTTTGTTAGCCCAAAAAATTCGCGGGCGGTTAATTCATCACGCGCAATCTGCGCTTTCAGTTCGTCCAGCGACGCAAATCGCTGCTCACTGCGTATTTTTTTACGCAACACTACTTGTATATGGCGACCGTATAGGTCCATTGCAACATCTAACAAATGCACTTCCAGCTGCTGGCGAATACCGGCAACCGTAGGGCGTGTTCCGATGTTTGCCACGCCGGGTAACGGCTTTTCACCGAGGCCCAGCACTTCTACCGCATAAACCCCTTTCACCGGGGAAACCTGACGGCGTAGCGATACATTCGCCGTCGGGAAACCAATAGTGCGCCCTAACTCATCACCGTGGACTACACGCCCGGAAATGGCAAACGGGTGCCCCAGTAAACTTTCCGCCAGAGCCAGATTGTCATCCGCCAGCGCCTGACGCACGGCGGTGCTGCTGATACGCACGCCACCTTCGCAAAAAGTTTGCGTACTGGTGATATCGAAGCCGTATTCCATGCCAGCTTTCTGTAATAACAAGAAATCACCTTCACGACCAGCGCCAAAGCGGAAATCATCACCAACAGCCAGAAATTTTACCCGCAAATGCTTCACCAGAAGATCGCTGATGAAATTTTGCGCGGTTAACGCCGCGAAACGTCTGTCGAAACGCACGCACAGCACGTAATCAACGCCACACTCTGCAAGGTAACGCAGTTTTTCCCGCAGTCGGGTCAGACGTGCCGGGGCTTTGTCGGTAGCAAACAGTTCCAGCGGTTGAGGCTCAAAAATCATCACCATCACCGGTAAGTTGCGCTTGCGCCCTTCTTCCTGCAACCCTTGCAACAGCGCGCGATGACCACGATGCACGCCGTCGAAATTACCAATAGTCAGCACACACCCTTCTTGCGGGGCCTGGCTGAGATTATGTATGCCGCGTATCAGCTTCATGTCTGGCTCAAAACAGTGAAAATCGTCCGAGTATACCTTGTACAGCGGTCAAGGTTAACCGGCGATTGAGTACTGAAATCAGAAAGAAGTGGCTTTTCATTGCCATGGCGCAAATCACGGTAAGAAACTAACGACCTGCTGCAATTTTATCGCGGAAAAGCTGTATTCACACCACGCAAGCTGGTAGAATCCTGCGCCATCACTACGTAACGAGCGCCGCCATATTAACGGCGCTTATTTGCACAAATCCATTGACAAAAGAAGGCTAAAAGGGCATATTCCTCGGCCTTTGAATTGTCCATATAGAACACATTTGGGAGTTGGACCTTGGCTAATATCAAATCAGCTAAGAAGCGCGCCATTCAGTCTGAAAAGGCTCGTAAGCACAACGCAAGCCGTCGCTCTATGATGCGTACTTTCATCAAGAAAGTATACGCAGCTATCGAAGCTGGCGACAAAGCTGCTGCACAGAAAGCATTTAACGAAATGCAACCGATCGTGGACCGTCAGGCTGCTAAAGGTCTGATCCACAAAAACAAAGCTGCACGTCATAAGGCTAACCTGACTGCGCAGATCAACAAACTGGCTTAATCGCCTTTTGTTGTCAGCTTTGTAAAAAAACCCGCGTAAGCGGGTTTTTTTATGTCTCCAGCAGGCCAAAACTGCAGCCTGCAAAGTACGAATAGTTATTTCGCGGCTGGCGTAAACAGCGCAGAGTAATCGGCATTGCAAATACGCTGTACCGCAGGGTGTTGAATCATCCTTTCGGCAAAAATCGCATGGTACTCTTCCATGACGTTCTCAACTCGCCCAATCTCCACAACCGAGTTATCATTATAAAAATCATTGGCATATAGCGAAGGCGCAACGAAAATAGCGTTATGCGTCGCCCCAAAGGCTTTCATCAACGCCGCATCATCAAACTCCCCCAGAATTTCAACGTTTAAGCCCTGAGAGTTAAACCAGTTTAATAGCTTGCGTCCCAACATTGAGCGACGCCCCGGAATAAGTAAACGACGCTCTTCCAGACAGGCAGGAAACGGCTTTTCCGGCAGCGGGTTAGTACACCAGAAACTGACGCCACACTCGCCAATTTTCATGGAAAACAGCCCTTCTTGTTGGGTGGAGTCGATCGGACAGTCAGAGATGATCATATCCAGCTTATGCTGACTCAACTGCTCTAACAGCATCTCGTGCGTCGATTCGAAACAGCGTAGATGGATCTGCTCGTCTTCTACAACGGCTGCATCCAGAACACTGCTGACCAGGCGTTTGGAAAGGGCATCTGCCACACCAACATCAAATAATAAGTTGGACTCTTTGCGATAGTTGACGATATCCAGCATTTCCTGGCTTAACGTGAACATTTTATCGGCATAGCGATAGACCAGTTCCCCCAGTTCACTGGGTTCCAGACCGCGTCCTTTACGCTTAAATAATTTCCCTTGCAGGCGCTCTTCCAGCGCCCGGATCTGTCCGGTAATGGTTTGTGGTGTTAAATAAAGCGCCTCCGCTGCGCCAACCACAGAGCCTTCTTTGTAGACATGCCAGAAGTAATACAAGTGGTTGTAATTGATATGAGACATGCTCATTTCTCTCCCTGATAAGAATGAAAAGGGAGCCATTTATGGCTCCCCGGAACATCGTCCTGTCAAACTGATGGACGTAAACGAATGCGTAACCAGCTATATCCAATTACCGCCGAAGAGATTGAGCCAACCAGAATGCCCAATTTCGCCCAGTTAATCAGTTCTGGATCTACGCTACCAAAAGCCAGGCTGGCGATAAAGATAGACATAGTAAAACCGATACCGCACAGGATACCAACCGCCATAATTTGCTGATAAGTGGTTCCCTCCGGCAAATGCGCCAGTTTCAAACGCAGCGCCAGCCAGCAGAACAAACTAATACCCAACGGCTTGCCAATCAGCAAACCGGCGATGATCCCTAATGGCAGGATGGAGGTCAGGCCATCCAGCGTCACGCCTTGCAGAGAAACGCCGGCATTGGCAAAAGCAAACAACGGCAAAATCAGATAAGCCACCCACGGATGCAATACATGCTCCAGGCGCTTCGCCGGAGAACGACCATGCTTCTCTTTCAATGGAATAAAGAAACCGACAATGACGCCTGCCAGCGTTGCGTGGACGCCTGATTTCAACACTGCAGTCCACAACACCACGCCGACCAGAATATAAACTCCCGTGCGGCGAACACCACAAATGTTCAGCACCGCGAGCACCGCAATTGCTACAGCAGCAACGCCAAGAGAGGCCATTGACAAGTCATTAGTGTAAAACAAGGCGATGATAATGATGGCTCCAAGATCGTCGATAATAGCCAGCGCCATCAAAAAAATCTTCAGTGCTAACGGTACACGGCTTCCCAATAACGCCAGGACACCGAGGGCAAAGGCAATATCAGTCGCCGCCGGGATTGCCCACCCTTCACGAGTGATAGGATCGGCGTAGTTAAAGGCCAAATAGAGCAATGCCGGGACAATCATCCCGCCGATTGCGGCAATAACCGGAAACGCAGCCTGGCGCAAACTGGCCAACGATCCTTGCATCAGCTCGCGTTTAACTTCCAGACCAACTAACAGGAAAAATATCGCCATTAGCGCGTCATTTATCCATAACAGCATGTTTTTATTGATTTCAAGAGAACCTACCCGCAGCTGAACCGGCGTCTCAAGAAAGTCGTGATACCATCCACTGGTTGCACAGCTATTGGCCATAATCATCGCCAGAACAGCGGCAATGATGAGAATAATGCCTCCCGAGGCATCACTGCTAAAGAATCGATGCAGATGTTTCACTTTTTATTTCTCTTTCAGGTGAATAGATCGTTTTTACTATTTTACTCTGCACGAATCATCGTTAAAATCAGATTATAGTGTAGGAACAATTCGCTTTTAACGATCTATAAAGAAGATTGCGTCACCAGCAGAGGGAGTGTTTTTGGCGCCCGAAAGCGGTGGCTGATGACCTCAAGCCCTGATAATCATAGCTTAATGTCAAGATTTCTGAGGGGTTTATTCGGAATAAGTAATAATTAATTTGCAATAAACCGGAGCTGTTTGTTAAGGCGATATTTCAAATATCTCCAATTTATCGTCAATAATCGCAATAAAAAGCTAAATCAAAGTTAACTGATTGAATCCTTAAAAAAATTACGCCATAAAAATGCGAGGCGTCTTCAGGATTAGAATCGATAAAACAGAATGGATTAAAGAGAGCAGTATAATAGCGGCGGGTGCTTGAGGCTGTCTGTCTCAGGCATTAGCTGGATGGCAGATAGAGAAAAGCCCCGAGTGATATTTTACCATCAACCCGAGGCCCCCTATATGCAGACCCATGTAGAGTGCCTCTTACTGACCGTAAGGTCAAGGAGAAGAGAGCAATGAAGCAGCATAAGGCGATGATAGTCGCCCTGATCGTCATCTGTATCACCGCCGTAGTGGCGGCGCTGGTAACGAGAAAAGACCTCTGTGAGGTTCACATCCGAACTGGCCAGACGGAGGTTGCTGTTTTCACGGCTTACGAATCCAAGTAAGAGCAACGGCGGGGAGCGATCCCCGCCACTTTACAGGTGCCCGCATATCTTCAACGCACCCTATTTTTTTACGCTGGCCTGCCCACGGGCAGGCCTTTGGGAAAATTAGCGAGTCAGGTCGTCAAAAAACTTCTTCACGCCATCAAAGAAACTCTTCGAGCGTGGGCTGTTGTGCTCGCCGGTTGGGCCACCGAAGCTTTCTTGCAGCTCTTGCAGCAGCTGTTTCTGCTTCTCGTTCAGACCTACCGGCGTTTCGACGACAACGCGACACAGCAAATCGCCCTGTGCACCGCCGCGAACAGACTTAACGCCTTTACCGCGCATACGGAACAACTTACCGGTCTGGGTTTCGCCAGGCACTTTCAGCTTGACGCGACCATCAAGGGTCGGCACTTCGATTTCGCCGCCCAGCGCCGCCATAGCGAAGTTGATCGGGACTTCACAATACAGGTTGTTGCCTTCACGCTCGAAAATCGGGTGCTGTTTAACCTGAACCTGAACGTACAGATCGCCTGCCGGTGCGCCATGCTCGCCTGCTTCACCTTCGCCCGCAAGACGGATGCGGTCTCCAGTGTCCACCCCTGCCGGGATTTTAACGGACAGCGTTTTGCTACGCTCAACACGACCATGACCATGGCATTTGTTGCACGGATCTTTGATAAGCGTACCGCGCCCCTGACAGTGCGGACAGGTCTGCTGCACGGCAAAGAAGCCCTGGCGCATCTGCACCTGACCAGAACCATGACAGGTCGGACAGGTCTGCGGCTGCGTACCTGGTTTTGCACCGCTACCGTGGCAAACGTCACACTCTTCCAGAGTCGGAATGCGGATCTCTTTGGTCACGCCACGTACAGCTTCTTCGAGGGTGAGCTCCATGTTATAGCGTAAATCAGCACCACGCGCCGCACGTTGACGACCACGTCCGCCGCCAAAAATATCGCCGAAAACGTCACCAAAAATATCGCTGAAGTCTGCGCCACCGCCAAAACCGCCGCCGCCCATGCCGCCTTGCTCAAATGCCGCATGACCGTACTGATCATATGCCGCGCGTTTTTGCGAGTCGGTCAGAACTTCATAAGCTTCCTTGATCTCTTTAAATTTCGCCTCGGCCTCTTTGTCACCCTGGTTACGGTCCGGGTGATATTTCATGGCCAGGCGTTTATAGGCCTTTTTGATTTCACGCTCTTCCGCTGTTTTGGAAACGCCTAAAATCTCGTAATAATCTTGCTTAGCCATTTTTTTTGATTTGCCCCTAGATGAATGCACGGGCGGAGAGGAAAATCCCCTTCGCCCGTGTCAGTATAATTACCCGTTTATAGGGCGATTATTTTTTGTCTTTGACTTCTTCAAACTCAGCGTCGACAACATCGTCATCTTTCACGTTGTTTGCAGAAGCATCAGCACCGGCAGTCTGCTGCTGTGCATGTTGCTGCTGGGCGATTTCCATCAGTTTCTGGGAAACCTGTGCCAGTTCCTGCATTTTCGCTTCGATAGCGGCTTTGTCTTCACCTTTCAGAGCAGTTTCCAGTGCAGTCAGCGCAGACTCGATAGCAGTTTTGTCGTCAGCCGGCAGTTTGTCGCCTGCTTCTTCAACCTGCTTACGGGTGCTGTGCAGCAGATGGTCGCCCTGGTTGCGAGTCTGTACCAGCTCTTCAAACTTACGGTCTGCTTCGGCGTTAGCTTCCGCGTCGCGTACCATTTTCTGGATTTCATCTTCGTTCAGACCAGAAGAAGCCTTGATGGTGATCTTCTGTTCTTTACCGCTGTTTTTGTCTTTCGCGGAAACGTGCAGGATACCGTCAGCATCGATATCGAAGGTAACTTCGATCTGCGGCATACCGCGCGGAGCCGGGTTGATACCATCCAGGTTGAACTGACCCAGAGATTTGTTATCAGCCGCACGTTTACGTTCACCCTGCAGCACGTGGATGGTTACCGCAGACTGGTTGTCTTCAGCGGTAGAGAACACCTGGCTGTGCTTGGTCGGGATAGTGGTGTTTTTCGCGATCAGCGTCGTCATCACACCACCCATGGTTTCGATACCCAGAGACAGCGGGGTAACGTCCAGCAGCAGTACGTCTTTCACGTCGCCAGTCAGTACACCACCCTGTACGGCAGCACCGATTGCCACAGCTTCGTCCGGGTTAACGTCTTTACGCGGCTCTTTACCAAAGAACTCAGCAACTTTCTTCTGAACCATTGGCATACGAGTCTGACCACCAACGAGGATAACATCGTCGATATCAGATACGGACAGGCCAGCATCCTGCAGAGCAACTTTCAGCGGCTCGATGGAACGGTTCACCAGGTCTTCGACCAGGCTTTCCAGTTTTGCACGAGTCACTTTGATGTTCATGTGTTTCGGACCAGTCGCATCTGCGGTGATGTACGGCAGGTTAACGTCGGTCTGCTGAGCGGAAGACAGTTCGATTTTCGCTTTTTCTGCCGCTTCTTTCAGGCGCTGCATTGCCAGCGGATCGTTGCGCAGGTCAATGCCCTGATCTTTCTTGAATTCTTCAACCAGGTAGTTGATCAGACGGCTGTCGAAGTCTTCACCACCCAGGTGGGTATCACCGTTGGTTGCCAGAACTTCGAAGGTTTTTTCGCCGTCAACTTCGTCGATTTCGATAATAGAAATATCGAAAGTACCACCACCCAGGTCATAAACCGCGATAGTACGGTTGCCAGTACCTTTGTCCAGACCGTAAGCCAGTGCAGCAGCGGTCGGTTCGTTGATGATACGTTTTACTTCCAGACCAGCGATACGGCCTGCGTCTTTGGTTGCCTGACGCTGAGCATCGTTAAAGTATGCCGGTACGGTGATAACTGCTTCAGTTACCGGTTCGCCCAGGTAATCTTCTGCAGTTTTCTTCATTTTTTTCAGCACTTCAGCAGAGATCTGCGGCGGTGCCATTTTTTGGCCTTTAACTTCGACCCATGCGTCGCCGTTATCAGCAGCAATAATTTTGAACGGCATGATGGAAACATCACGCTGCACTTCTTCGTCCTGGAAGCGGCGGCCAATCAGGCGTTTAATCGCAAACAGGGTGTTTTGCGGGTTCGTCACTGCCTGACGTTTAGCCGGCTGACCAACCAGAGTTTCACCATCCTGGGTATAGGCAATGATAGAAGGCGTGGTGCGATCGCCTTCGGCGTTCTCCAGCACACGAGGAGTGGTGCCATCCATAATCGCTACACAAGAGTTGGTAGTACCCAGGTCGATACCAATTATTTTACCCATCTAAACGTCTCCACTATATATTCGGTCATCATGTGGTTGTGAGTCTGTAATAGGGGCGAAACGTCTGGTTTCAACTGCCCAATTTCATTTTTTTGCAGACTCACTCACTGCGGTTGACTACTAAATGGGGTCGTAACCCACGTCATCAAGGGGGAGATGCAAAAATTTTTTGTGCTTTTGCGCAGAAATTTCACGATATGCCGGAAGAAGTGAAAAAAAGGGAGCAATAATATTCACGTAAAAAATGAATTTCACACAAATCATTCACTAAAAAATTGTAATAAAAAGAAAAGATTACGCACCTGAATCTTCTTTTCGTCAGCAGTAAACTAGTGGCTATTCTTCCCCCGACTGCTCCCCGCTAAGAGAATCTTCATGAAATCCATTTTTATGATTTCCGCCACCCTCGTGCTCGGCCTGATGCTGTGCTGCACCGCGCAGGCCAACGACCATAAAATCCTCGGCGTCATTGCCATGCCGCGTAACGAAACCAACGATCTGACGTTGAAACTCCCCGTTTGCCGCATTGTAAAACGCATACAACTCACTGCCGATCATGGCGATTTACAGTTAAGCGCCACGTCGGTTTATTTCAAAGCAGCCCGTAGCGCCAGCCAAAGCCTGAACATTCCGGCTGAAATCAAAGAAGGGCAAACCACCGGCTGGATCAACATTAACAGCGATAACGACAACAAACGCTGCGTGTCAAAAATCACCTTTTCCGGTCATACGGTGAACTCATCGGATATGGCCACGCTGAAAATTATCGGCGACGACTAATCTTTTAATACAGAAGCCACAATGACATGAACGTCAATTATCTACATGATTCGGACTTAGATTTTCTACAGCATTGCAGCGAAGAACAGCTGGCAAACTTTACCCGCTTACTCACTCATAATGAAAAAGGCAAAACCCGCCTGTCCAGCGTATTAATGCGCAACGAACTGTTTAAATCGATGGAAGGGCATCCAGAGCAGCATCGCCGCAACTGGCAGCTAATTGCCGGAGAATTACAACATTTCGGCGGCGGGTAATGACTCCAACTTATTGATAGTGTTTTATGTTCAGATAATGCCCGATGACTTTGTCATGCAGCTCCACCGATT
>NZ_SZVK01000060.1:0-24103 GCF_005280595.1 Escherichia sp. MR
CTGATAGAAACAGAAGCCACTGGAGCACCTCAAAAACACCATCATACACTAAATCAGTAAGTTGGCAGCATCACCAAGACTGTAAAGGTAATAATCTGGGGCAATTTGGCAGTAATGGCTATCTGTCATTTTATATAGCAAAGCCTGTTCAGGGTGAGGTGGAAATTCCCTACACGCTTATTGCAACAATGTATGCCTCAAAGAAAAAAAATACATACAGGGATCCACTTTCTACGGTCAGTATTGCAGGAAAATTGACCTTTACACAAGGCTGTAAAATTGACGCCGGTACGGTATTGGATGTCCCCTTCGGCGAGTACCCATCTTCGGCATTTAAAAATAAAAAAGGAACCATTCCAGTTGGAGGCACTGAAAAAGAGATTAACCTCCAGTTCGATTGTGAAAATATTACCGATGGCATTCAGGTATCTCTAAGGATTGAAGGAAACACAAGTCAGGCTGACGAGCGTGCCATCGATATGGGTAACCCAGACATTGGTGTGTTGGTTATGGATCCAAACGGCAATGTCTTAAGGCCTAACGATACCAACAGCAGTGTTAACTTAAACCTCGGTTCGAACGATTCCCAACAACATCGCGATGCAACAATTAAACTGAAAGCAGCACCAATCAGCACGACCGGAAATGCTCCAGCGGCAGGGCAATATAGTGGGGTTGCAACAATCTTTCTGGATATGGATTAGTCATCATGTGGAGAAATAGTATACGTTGCCTGTTACCCTTTTTAGCTCTGGCATATTTTCCCGGCGCTGAAGCCAAAATAAGCCTCGGTGAAGCAGGAAAACTGACGTTTTCTCTTTCAGTCGTGGCCAAAGGGTGTGAGTTTGAAGCCGCTGATTTAGAAGTTGTCATGGGGAAAATGATGTTAATGAAGCCAGTCACGGTCGGAAGAGTCATAAACGAAAAAAATTTCGTAATCGAATTAAAAGATTGTGACGGAATATCAAAAGCTAAAGTAACAATGGACGGCCTTCCTGACACCAATGATAACTCTCTTTTTGCTCTGGATGCCGGAGGCGCAACGGGAATAGCCCTACAAATTGTTGACGGCAAGGGCACAAAACAGATTCCGAAAGTCGCTGGTGGAACGGCGATAGAGTGGCCAGTAAATGGAACAACAACCCAACTGAACTACAAAGCGAGTTATGTCGTTGTAAACGCCAATGCAACGTCTGGACATGCAAATGCCATGGTCAATTTCTCCGTGGAGTATGAGTAACCAGCTTCGGACTTTTGGCAGAAAAAGAGGAGATTACTCCTCTTTTTTACAAGAACAGTTAATTATTGGTCTGCATTCTGACTTGCTTTTTGTAAATATCTGTAGCTAAAACTCACTTCATTGCCACTTTTCCTTCTCTCTGTGGTCTACTTAACGACATGAGCAGGGGATGGCGTTCACTACTCCTGCATTTTTTCCTGATACTCCCACTGCAAAAACGGAGTGCTGGATATTTTTTCCCCTTTATCCCAGGGTTTGTTTGCATGAGATACATCAAAACGATAACGCAGCAAAAGCTAAGCTTTTTTCTCGCTGTCTATATTGGTTTGTTTATGAATTGCGCAGTCTATTTCCGTCGGTTTGACGGTTACGCGCATAACTTCACTTTTCTTAATGGCGTTTCGGCGGTTATCGAACTAGCAGGGACGGTTCTGGCAACCTTCTTCTTTTTACGCTTAATTTCACTCTTTGGCAGAACGGCCTGGAAAGTGCTGGCTTCATTGCTGGTGCTGATTTCTGCCGGAGCCAGCTACTACATGACATTTATGAATGTCATGATTGGCTACGGGATTGTCGCTTCGGTGATGACCACCGACATTGACCTGTCGAAAGAAGTGGTTGGCTGGACGCTTATCGCATGGGTTGTACTGGTGAGTATTATCCCGTTGCTATTTATCTGGATGAACCGCTCACAAGACACCTTCTGGCGTCAGCTTTGTACCCCGAAAACACGCTGGCGTAGCGCGCTTACTGTGTTGTTAGCGGGCTTGCTGGTATGGGGGCCAATACGTCTGATGGATGTAGCGCAAAAGCGTGCCGATCGCATGGCTGGGGTGGATATGCCTAGTTATGGCGGGGTGTTGGCGAACTCCTATTTACCCTCGAACTGGCTTTCTGCGTTGGGGCTGTATGCCTGGGCGCAAGTGGATGAATCTTCAGACAATCGTTCGCTGATGAATCCGGCGAAAAAATTCACCTATACCCCGACGCAAAATCTCGACGATACCTATGTGATTTTCATTATTGGTGAAACCACGCGTTGGGATCATATGGGAATGTTGGGCTACGAGCGTGATACAACGCCGAAGCTGGCAAAAGAGAAAAACCTGGTTATGTACCGAGGTTATTCTTGCGATACCGCGACTAAATTATCACTACGCTGTATGTTTGTGCGTGAAGGTGGAACGGAAGATAACCCTCAACGTACTCTTAAAGAACAGAACGTATTTGCGGTTCTCAAACAGTTGGGTTTTAGCTCCGATTTGTACGCCATGCAGAGCGAGATGTGGTTCTACAGCAATACCATGGCTGACAACATTGCCTACCGTGAGCAAATCGCGGCTGAGCCACGTAACCGTGGAAAAGCGGTAGACGACATGTTGCTGGTGAATGAAATTGAACGTTCTCTGGAGAAAAAACCAGAAGGTAAGCATCTGATTGTGCTGCATACCAAAGGGTCGCACTACAATTATACTCAGCGTTATCCACGTGAGTTTGCCCAGTGGAAGCCAGAGTGTTATGCAATTGATCGCAAATGTCCAAAAGCGCCGATGATCAACTCATACGATAACTCCATCACGTACGTAGATCATTTTATCGACTCGGTGATCGACAGATTCCGCGATAAGAAAGCAATTGTGTTCTACGCGGCGGATCACGGTGAGTCGATTAACGAGCGTGAGCACTTGCATGGTACACCACGTGAATATGCACCGCCGGAGCAGTTCCGCGTGCCGATGATGGTCTGGATGTCAGATAAATATCTGGAAAATCCGGCCAATGCGCAGGCATTCGCGCAGTTGAAAAAAGAAGCCGATATGAAAGTACCGCGCCGTCACGTAGAGCTGTACGACACCATCATGGGCTGTCTCGGCTATACTTCACCGGATGGTGGAATTAACGAAAATAACAACTGGTGCCACATCCCACAGGCGAAGGCTGTTGCGGCTAACTAAGCGGCCTGCTGACTTTCTCGCCGATCAAAAGGCATTTTGCTATTAAGGGATTGACGAGGGCGTATCTGCGCAGTAAGATGCGCCCCGCATTCGGTGATTGGCGCAGCCTGGTAGCGCACTTCGTTCGGGACGAAGGGGTCGGAGGTTCGAATCCTCTATCACCGACCAATTTAGAAAAACCAGCCTACGGGCTGGTTTTTTGCTTTCTGCGGCCTGAAGAGGATGAGAACCTCCGGGGGCAGGAGGTTCGACTCGACGTAGGCCTGATAAGACGCGCCAGCGTCGCATCAGGCAAATGTGCCGACCCATTGTCGGATGCGGCGCGACCGCCTTATCCCCCCCACACCACACATTTCCCTGCCAAATTTGCGCCCCATATCTCACTATCCATTAACGGATTTGTGACAGAATCCATTGTCTTTTTTTATATTTGCTTAAATCTTTTTTTGCGTTACTTATGGCTGGCGCTGGCATTTTCCGCTGTGCGTTTTAGCGTTCATGGTATTAATCGCTCAGATATCCACCTTTTCCTCAGATTTTTTCATTAAAAGCATAAAACTTAATCACCAATTGTTGCGAAATATTAAGGTGATTGTTCTGGTTATGTTGGGGTAGCACAAATTTCTCTGCTGCAAATAGCGGTTTGAAGTTTTTTTAATCTTTGTTTGTGGATTCTCACCGTTGGTGTAAATCCCGGTTGGCTGTATTGACGTTTTCACATTCTGTTGACAGATTGTAGGTCACGAGGGGCATTTTATGGAGGATCCGCACTGTTACACTGATGTTAATTAGTACGGCATCCCCACCTCATAACGTTGACCCGACCGGGCAAAAAACAAAAAAGGTCAGGCAACGACAACCCACTGCAAAGGGTTAAAACAACAAACATCACAATTGGAGCAGAATAATGCGTATTTCCTTGAAAAAGTCAGGGATGCTGAAGCTTGGTCTCAGCCTGGTGGCTATGACCGTTGCAGCAAGTGTTCAGGCTAAAACTCTGGTTTATTGCTCAGAAGGTTCGCCTGAAGGGTTTAACCCGCAGCTGTTTACCTCCGGCACCACCTATGACGCCTCTTCCGTACCGCTTTATAACCGCCTGGTTGAATTTAAAATCGGCACCACCGAAGTGATTCCAGGCCTCGCTGAAAAGTGGGAAATCAGCGAAGACGGTAAAACCTATACCTTCCATCTGCGTAAAGGTGTGAAGTGGCATGACAATAAAGAATTCAAACCGACGCGCGAACTGAATGCCGATGACGTGGTGTTCTCGTTCGATCGTCAGAAAAACGCGCAAAACCCGTACCATAAAGTTTCTGGCGGCAGCTACGAATACTTCGAAGGCATGGGCTTGCCGGAGCTGATCAGCGAAGTGAAGAAGGTGGACGACAACACCGTTCAGTTCGTGCTGACGCGTCCGGAAGCGCCGTTCCTCGCTGACCTGGCAATGGACTTCGCCTCTATTCTGTCAAAAGAATATGCTGACGCGATGATGAAAGCCGGTACGCCAGAAAAACTGGATCTCAACCCAATCGGCACCGGCCCGTTCCAGTTACAGCAGTACCAGAAAGATTCCCGTATTCGCTACAAAGCATTTGATGGCTACTGGGGCACCAAACCGCAGATCGATACGCTGGTCTTCTCTATTACTCCTGATGCTTCTGTGCGTTACGCAAAATTGCAGAAGAACGAATGCCAGGTGATGCCGTACCCGAACCCGGCAGATATCGCCCGCATGAAGCAGGATAAATCCATCAACCTGATGGAAATGCCGGGGCTGAACGTCGGTTATCTCTCGTATAACGTGCAGAAAAAACCACTAGATGACGTGAAAGTTCGCCAGGCACTGACCTACGCGGTGAACAAAGACGCGATAATCAAAGCGGTTTATCAGGGCGCGGGCGTGGCAGCGAAAAACCTGATCCCGCCAACCATGTGGGGCTATAACGACGACGTTCAGGATTACACCTATGATCCTGAAAAAGCGAAAGCCTTGCTGAAAGAAGCCGGTCTGGAAAAAGGTTTCTCCATCGATCTGTGGGCAATGCCGGTACAGCGTCCGTATAACCCGAACGCTCGCCGCATGGCGGAGATGATTCAGGCGGACTGGGCGAAAGTGGGCGTACAGGCCAAAATCGTCACCTACGAATGGGGTGAGTACCTCAAGCGTGCGAAAGATGGCGAGCACCAGACGGTAATGATGGGCTGGACTGGCGATAACGGGGATCCGGATAACTTCTTCGCTACCCTCTTCAGTTGCGCCGCCTCTGAACAAGGTTCCAACTACTCAAAATGGTGCTACAAACCGTTTGAAGATCTGATTCAACCGGCACGTGCTACCGACGACCACAACAAGCGTGTTGAATTGTACAAACAAGCACAGGTCGTGATGCACGATCAGGCTCCGGCATTGATCATCGCTCACTCCACCGTGTTTGAACCGGTACGCAAAGAAGTTAAAGGCTATGTGGTTGATCCATTAGGCAAACATCACTTCGAAAATGTCTCTATTGAATAATTAAAAGCCGTACAAGACTGATGGCAAAGGCAAAACTGCCTGATGTGCTCCGCTTATCAGGCCTACGAAAATTCTGCAATGTATTGAGTTTGCCAGATTTTGTAGGCCGGATAAGGCGTTCAGTCCGCATCCGGCATGAACAAAGCGCACTTTGTCAACAATCTGCATACCCGGTGGTGCTGTGCCTCTGCGCACAGCGCCATCCGGCAGCAATACTTCATTCCCTGTCCGGCACGGGCGGGAATTGATTGGTGAGCAATACAGACACGCAGTTCCAGGCTGCGGGTCACTATAGAGAATCCGGGTTATGTTGCAGTTTATTCTCCGACGTTTGGGACTCGTCATCCCCACGTTTATCGGTATTACCCTTCTCACCTTTGCCTTTGTTCACATGATCCCCGGCGATCCGGTGATGATCATGGCGGGCGAACGTGGGATCTCCCCAGAGCGTCATGCGCAATTGCTGGCAGAACTCGGCTTAGATAAGCCGATGTGGCAGCAGTATCTCCATTACATTTGGGGCGTTATGCATGGCGATCTAGGCATTTCGATGAAAAGCCGCATCCCGGTTTGGGAAGAGTTCGTGCCACGCTTCCAGGCTACGCTGGAACTTGGTGTTTGCGCGATGATTTTTGCGACTGCGGTCGGTATTCCGGTTGGTGTACTGGCTGCGGTTAAACGCGGTTCCATTTTCGATCACACGGCGGTTGGTCTGGCGCTGACCGGCTACTCCATGCCAATCTTCTGGTGGGGCATGATGTTGATCATGCTGGTTTCAGTGCACTGGAACCTGACGCCTGTCTCCGGTCGCGTGAGCGACATGGTGTTCCTTGATGATTCCAATCCGTTAACCGGTTTTATGCTGATCGACACCGCCATCTGGGGGGAAGACGGTAACTTTATCGATGCCGTCGCCCATATGCTCCTGCCCGCTATTGTGCTGGGTACTATCCCGCTGGCGGTCATTGTGCGTATGACGCGCTCCTCGATGCTGGAAGTGCTGGGTGAAGACTATATCCGCACCGCGCGAGCCAAAGGTCTTACCCGTATGCGGGTGATTATCGTCCATGCGCTGCGTAACGCCATGCTGCCGGTGGTAACCGTTATTGGCCTGCAGGTGGGGACGCTGCTGGCGGGGGCGATTCTGACCGAAACCATCTTCTCGTGGCCCGGTCTTGGGCGCTGGTTAATTGACGCGCTGCAACGCCGCGATTATCCGGTGGTGCAGGGCGGCGTATTGCTGGTGGCGACGATGATTATCCTCGTCAACCTGCTGGTCGATCTGCTGTACGGCGTGGTGAACCCGCGTATTCGTCATAAGAAGTAAGGGAACATCATGTCACAGGTTACTGAAAATAAAGTGATTACTGCACCGGTGCCGATGACCCCGTTACAGGAGTTCTGGCACTATTTTAAACGCAACAAAGGCGCGGTTGTCGGGCTGGTTTACGTCGTCATCGTGCTGTTTATCGCGATCTTTGCCAACTGGATTGCACCCTATAACCCGGCGGAACAGTTCCGCGATGCGCTGCTCGCCCCGCCAGCCTGGCAGGAAGGCGGCAGCATGGCGCACTTGCTGGGCACTGATGACGTCGGTCGCGATGTGATGTCGCGCCTGATGTACGGCGCACGCTTGTCGCTGCTGGTCGGCTGTCTGGTGGTGGTGTTATCGCTGATTATGGGCGTTATTCTCGGCCTGATCGCCGGTTACTTTGGCGGTCTGGTCGATAACATCATCATGCGCGTGGTCGATATCATGCTGGCGCTGCCAAGCCTGTTGCTGGCGCTGGTGCTGGTGGCTATCTTTGGTCCGTCGATTGGTAACGCCGCGCTGGCGCTGACCTTCGTTGCCTTGCCGCACTATGTCCGCTTAACCCGCGCCGCCGTGCTGGTGGAGGTGAATCGCGATTACGTTACCGCTTCTCGCGTAGTGGGAGCCGGGGCGCTGCGCCAGATGTTTATCAATATTCTTCCCAACTGCCTTGCGCCGCTGATTGTTCAGGCGTCGCTCGGTTTCTCTAACGCCATTCTCGATATGGCTGCTCTTGGTTTCCTCGGTATGGGGGCGCAGCCGCCAACGCCGGAGTGGGGCACCATGCTCTCCGATGTGTTGCAGTTCGCGCAAAGCGCCTGGTGGGTCGTGACTTTCCCTGGTCTGGCGATCCTGCTGACGGTGCTGGCATTTAACCTGATGGGTGACGGTCTGCGTGACGCGCTCGATCCCAAACTGAAGCAGTAAGAGGTTCGAGATGGCGTTATTAAATGTAGATAAATTATCGGTGCATTTCGGCGACGAAAGCGCACCATTCCGCGCCGTAGACCGCATCAGCTACAGCGTGAAACAGGGTGAAGTGGTCGGAATTGTGGGGGAGTCTGGCTCAGGTAAGTCGGTCAGTTCACTGGCGATTATGGGGCTGATTGATTATCCGGGCCGCGTAATGGCGGAAAAGCTGGAGTTTAACGGTCAGGATTTGCAGCGTATCTCAGAAAAAGAGCGCCGCAATCTGGTGGGTGCCGAAGTAGCGATGATCTTCCAGGACCCGATGACCAGTCTCAACCCGTGCTACACCGTGGGTTTCCAGATTATGGAAGCGATTAAGGTGCATCAGGGCGGTAACAAAAGTACCCGCCGTCAGCGGGCGATTGACCTGTTGAATCAGGTCGGTATTCCCGATCCGGCATCGCGTCTGGATGTTTACCCGCATCAGCTTTCCGGCGGAATGAGCCAGCGCGTGATGATCGCCATGGCGATTGCCTGTCGGCCAAAACTGCTGATTGCCGATGAACCGACCACCGCGCTGGACGTGACCATTCAGGCGCAAATCATCGAACTGCTGCTGGAGTTGCAGCAGAAAGAGAATATGGCGCTGGTGTTGATCACCCATGACCTGGCGCTGGTGGCGGAAGCGGCGCATAAAATCATCGTGATGTATGCAGGCCAGGTGGTGGAAACGGGCGATGCTCACGCCATCTTCCGTGCGCCGCGTCATCCGTATACTCAGGCATTGCTACGCGCGCTGCCGGAATTTGCTCAGGACAAAGAACGTCTGGCGTCGTTGCCTGGTGTCGTTCCCGGCAAGTACGACCGCCCGAACGGCTGCCTGCTTAACCCGCGCTGTCCCTATGCCACTGACAGATGCCGCGCTGAAGAACCGGTGCTGAATATGCTCGCTGACGGGCGTCAGTCCAAATGCCATTACCCACTTGATGATGCCGGGAGGCCCACACTATGAGTACGCAAGAGGCCACCTCGCAACAACCGCTGTTGCAGGCTATCGACCTGAAAAAACATTATCCGGTGAAGAAAGGTATGTTCGCACCGGAACGTCTGGTGAAGGCGCTGGATGGTGTTTCGTTTAACCTTGAACGTGGCAAAACGCTGGCAGTAGTGGGCGAATCTGGCTGCGGTAAATCGACCCTCGGTCGGTTGCTGACGATGATTGAAACGCCCACCGGCGGCGAGCTGTATTACCAGGGGCAGGATCTGCTTAAGCACGATCCGCAGGCGCAGAAGCTGCGTCGGCAGAAAATCCAGATTGTCTTCCAGAACCCTTACGGTTCGCTGAATCCGCGTAAAAAAGTTGGGCAAATTCTCGAAGAGCCGCTGCTGATCAACACCAGCTTAAGCAAAGAACAGCGTCGGGAAAAAGCCCTGTCGATGATGGCGAAAGTCGGCCTGAAAACCGAGCACTACGACCGCTATCCGCACATGTTTTCCGGCGGTCAGCGTCAGCGTATCGCCATTGCACGTGGTCTGATGCTCGACCCGGATGTGGTGATTGCCGATGAACCGGTTTCCGCGCTGGACGTCTCGGTGCGTGCGCAGGTGCTCAACCTGATGATGGATTTGCAACAGGAACTGGGGCTTTCTTATGTCTTCATCTCCCACGACCTGTCGGTGGTGGAGCACATTGCCGATGAAGTGATGGTGATGTACCTGGGCCGCTGCGTGGAGAAGGGAACGAAGGAACAAATCTTTAATAACCCGCGCCATCCGTATACTCAGGCACTGCTCTCTGCGACGCCGCGCCTGAACCCGGACGATCGCCGCGAGCGCATTAAGCTTACCGGTGAACTGCCAAGCCCACTCAATCCACCGCCGGGCTGCGCCTTTAATGCTCGTTGTCGTCGACGCTTCGGCCCCTGCACCCAGTTGCAGCCGCAGCTAAAAGACTACGGCGGTCAACTGGTCGCTTGTTTTGCTGTTGATCAGGATGAAAATCCGCAGCGTTAACTCACAAAACCGGGGCCATGCGCTCCGGTTTACTCAATCAACTTCAACAGTGGCGACAAGCACAGCAAAATGCCGTAAAAGAGAATCAGCCAGGCTTTAAACCCGCGAAGTTTTTCCAGTTGTGCGACTTTAGAGATCAGGAAAAACGGAATGAGGCACGACACAATGCCATACAACGGACTTCCCATCTGAAAGAACACCAGCACCGATACGCGAAACGAAACCCAAATCGTCAACGTAATGACGATAAAAGCGCAGATCGCCAGAGTCAGCACGCGTGAGTTAATTTTCTTGGTATCAATAATTCGGCTTAACAGATTGAGAATAATGCCTTTAATGGCCTCGTGGAAACCGAGATAAATGCCAAAGAATGCGGTCAGTACGGCAAAGATATTCAGCACCGTAGAGGTGATATGAATGATATGCCCAGGGATCACCTGCGCCGCCAGTGCCAGTGCCGAGATATTTTGTTCAAAGGCAGAAACGGCTTCTTCGTGGCTAATTGAGAAGGTAAACGAAAAGGCAAAAAACAGTATCACCGCGATGAGCGTGATATAACTAATTCGGTGGGTACGCAGCGCGAGCCGGGTTGCCAGTACTTTATCCGCTTCCCGTTTACGATAGGCAATATTCATCGGGTTAAGCACCTGAATAAATACTGCAGAAAAGAAGCAAAAAGGAATAGTAAGCAGAACGTCGCGGAAGAAGACGGAGGCTTGTGGGAACGCGGTTATATTGGCGAAATTCCAGTGCGGGATCATCGCAAAACCGAACACGACAATAATCCCTACTTTGACCACCACCATTGGCCCAGAAATCTTAAACAGTAATCGTTCACCACCAGACGCAATCGCCACCAGTACGGCGAAAATGGCGACTTTATAAAATAGAGATTGAGAAAGATCGGCATCGGTTAAACCGAAGGTTTTCAGGTACGAGGCGCTGTCGAAAACTACGGAGAGGGAATAGATAAAAATTCCGTGGATAATCATCAAAAAGTAGATAACGCCGAGAAATATTCCCCAGTTCTTCCCCAGGTAATGACTGATAATATCGGTGTAGTCATTACAGGATTCACTTTCAGATAGTGTTTTTAAATAAATATCCTGCACTACCCAGGTTGCTGGATAAGCAATAATGGCGGCGGTGATAAATACCCAAATTCCCTTCAGCCCAATTTGAACTGGCATCAGCACCGTTCCGGCACCAATTGCCATTCCTATGCATAATAAAACCCAGCCGAAGTCGTATCGCGTAAATGGTAATTTCTGATCGCGTAGTTGTAATGTGTTGTCCTGCATAAAGTCCTGTCCAGAAAGAAGTCAGCCCCGCAAAGATGGTTATCCCCCGTTTCTCTTGCGCAACAGGCGGAGAAGTCGAATACGCAGTGTGCTAAGAATGAGGCAACAGATTCACCGGGGAGAATCGCGAGGAGGCGCAATTCTACAAAATTGCGCATTTCACTACCAGTCTGGTGTCAGAGCGCGGGTAATGCGTACAGTGAAAATTCTGCAAATATGAAAATAAGCTGGAATGTATCGCGCAAAGTGAAAAACAGGCAGATGCCAGGGGCAGAAAGCGTCAGTAGAATCAGCCGCAAGCCGGAGGGTTCCGGTGAGGCGCAATGTTGCGGGGGCTTAATCCCTGGTGGCATTGGTTGCTGGAGAGAGAAAACCCCCGCACGTTGCAGGTATACACCTGACAACATCACGGGGGCTAATCTTGAACCTAGACCGCTCAAGAATAGCCGCGAAACGTTGTCATTACAACACAGGCGGCTATATGACGTTCGCGCAGTTAGGCATGGCCTTCTGGCACGATTTAGCGGCTCCGGTCATTGCTGGCATTCTCGCCAGTCTGATCGTGAGCTGGCTGAATAAGCGGAAGTAACGTGTTGTGCGGGCGTCGGCTGCCGTAATGGCAATTTGCGCCCGGAACAGGCCGCAGGGGTAAAACTCTGCGGCCTTTTTCGTAAGAAAAATGCAACGGCTGCAAGCCGGTAATATTCTGCGGAACGCACTGCACAGAGTGAAGAAGTGATGGATTTCGAAGCAGAAAAACAGTCGTAGAATCAGCGGCAAGCCGGAAGAGTCCGGTGAGGCGCAATGTTGCGGGGGCTTTATCCCTGGTGGCATTGGTTGCTGGAGAGAGAAAACCCCCGCACGTTGCAGGTATACACCTGACAATATGACGGGGGCTAATCTTGAACCCAAACAACTCAAGAATAGCCGCGAAACGTTGTCATTACAACACAGGCGGCTATATGACGTTCGCGCAGTTAGGCATGGCCTTCTGGCACGATTTAGCGGCTCCGGTCATTGCTGGCATTCTCGCCAGCCTGATCGTGAGCTGGCTGAATAAGCGGAAGTAACGTGCCGTGCGGGTGTCGGCTGCCGTAATGGCAATTTGCGCCCGAACCAGGCCGCAGGGGTGAAACTCTGCGGCCTTTTTCGTGTTTATTGCGGGTATGGCACCCAATCGCCACCGTTCAGGCGAACGTACGGTTTATCCTGATATTGAATCACCACCGCGTTTGAGTTCTCGGATACCGGTGCTGTTTGTGGCAATCCGCTGGTGAGTTTTTTCCAGTCAACATTGTCTTCGGTGAAAATTTTACCGTCGAGAACGCGAACCACCAGATCAGAAATTGCCAGGAAACTGCTTGGTTGGTCGATGACAATCGGTGCCCCCTGGTGTGGTGCCTTCATACCGAAGAATTTCACGCCAACGGGGACGTCTGTGATAGACGGGCTAGGGATATCACGTAAGCCAGATACCTGCATTCTGTCGCCCTTCAGCGCGCCGCCGTGTTCTGGCACCACTACCACCATCACTTTACGACCCGATTTCTCCAGTTCAGTAAAGAATGCATCCAGTTCATCAAAGAACTTCTGCGCCCGCGCTTTGTAATCCGCTGTTTTGCTGACGCCCGGATAATGGTTGCCATCGTGCAGTGGAAGCGTGTTGTAGAACGTGGCACTACGGCTGTTTTTATCTTTTTCAGTAACGTCCAGCCAGCGGTTAAGTACGGCGGTATCGTCATAAACCGGCGAACCATCAAAGCCCAGCAAAATAACCGGCAGATTCGTTTGATCCATCAATTCTGTCTGCATACCGCCATTTTCGCGCACTTCTTTCAGGAAGCCGCCGAATTGACCGTTATGCCCCATCATCAGATGCTGGGTAAAGCCCAGTTTTGACAAGTTATCGAACAGATAGCAGTCATTATTGGCTGGTTGGTACAGATTGGTGTGCGAAGTTTGTCCACAGCTGGCGCGCAGCAGACGAATCGCCGCCGGGCCGCTGTATGAGGTCGCAGAGTTGAAATTCTTGAACTCAATATCGAAATGCGACCATAACGGATGCGACATTAACCCGGCAGCTTCAATGTCCGACCAGGAGAGTGAGCAGATGTTGATGACCAGCAATTCAAATGGCTGTGCATCTGCCGGAAGCGCGGATGGGAAGGTCGATTTACGTTTCGCTTCGGCGTTATAGAAATTATTCAGCCATGCATTAAGATTCGCGGTTGTCGGCGGCGCGGTTTGCGCAGGCATATCACCCACCACCGGCGTACCGCCTGCGGCTGCGACCGTTGCCGCTGCATTACCGCCCGTCGTTGTCACCGTCGTGGTCGGTTGACCGGCAGGCCACAGGGAGAAACTTGGTCCAGCCAGAGTAAGTACGTTCAGCCATACCAGAATAGCGACGACAAATATGGTGATACGAATCCATTGTGACAGGAACAACCACGCCACTAACAATACAAAAATGGCTCCGATCATCTGCCAGTTAATAAAGCGAGTAACGAGGTCGATTAAATAATCGCTACTGAAACCAGCCACCTGCGAACCCTGACTCATGATGCTTTCCGGGCCTGGCAGCCAGGTGTCATGCCAGAACAATGCAAAACCGATTGGCAGGGCTATCCAGTGGCGTAGACGGTGCAGGCTATAGCGCGGAATAGGCATTAGCAGAAACGCGGCAAACACCAGGTTAAGCAGCGGATGGAAGTTAAGATATCCCGCCCATAACAGGCCAAACTTGACCAGAAAATAGAAGTTCCAGCCAGAAAGGCCGCGCCAGTATTGCCAGAGGGAAGAAGGCATAGCGGTGTTTTGGGTAAATTGAGTCATTTTTTGGTTGCCCTGGCTTTTTCCGCACGGCGTAATGTACCGGCCGGTTTTACATAACGAGGTTTAGCAAATAACAAACGCAAAGTGTCACGAATACGCCGTAGAGAATGCCGCGCCAGATAGCCCAGCGGGAAAAATATCAGTGCGCAAACGATAATAATTTCAACGATATCGCTGATGGTCATCATGATGAACGCTCCACAGCATCATCCAATAATCGCAGTGGTTCAGGTATGCGTCGCCAGTTGCGACCATCGTGTTCGGCATTGATGACTGGCGTGGAACCCTGCGTTAAAGGCAGCGGCATACCCCATTGTTCCGGGGCGAGTAAACGCATTTGCACCAGCTCGGCGCTGATTTGGTCATCTTCAAACCAGACCATGCGGTTAGAGAAAATGTCGCCAGTAGGTAGTGGGAAGATATGATTCAATGCGGTATCCAGATCGTTAATCCGGCAGAAAGAGAGGAACAGCACCAGTCGATTGCCGCCAATCGTCATAATATCGCCGGTACGATTAGGGCGACACAGCGTCAGAGCTTGTTCAACGCGAATGCCAGGCACCGGGCGCAGAGCCACCAGAACGCCTTTGCCGTGAGCGGGTAACAGGGTGTTATTCATCATATTATTGACCGCGTCACAGAATACATCCCACTTCTGGAATCCCCGCAGTTTAATCGGCTGAGTCATCGACAACAGTGTGGTGATATCTTCCGGTACATAGCGGCTGAACTTCTGTCCCTGCACGCTTTCAATCATTGTCAGACAGCGAGAGAGCGGGGCGTTCCATGGAATAACCATATTTGCGCCGCAGGCCAACAGTAAACGTTCGTCGGTGGCGCGCAGGCTGGCAATATTTTCCCGCACGAGGATTTTCAACGCGCTACCACGCTGGCGACGCAATGTATGAATACTGCGGGCCAGCGGTTCAATTTGCCCATTTTGCTGCAAAGAGAACACGACCGTCGCGGCCTGAGAGGTACGTGCTTCATTGAACAGCGTTTCGTTATTGTCGAATAGCTTCCAGTGTTCCGATAGCGGTGGCGCGCCTTCCAGTACGGCAATATTACTGAGAATACGTTTTTCATCGCTGCGTGGTTGGATCTCCGCCTCTTCGCGCTGAACTAACGCCCAGACGCCATTTTGATGCTGGACGGTCAGTTGCTGACGGGCGCTGACGCCTTTTTCGTTACACCAAAAAGCGATATCCAGCAGATGCTGATCGCCCTGAAAACGCAAACTGGCAAGTCCAAAAAGCGAACGATACTCCTCCAGTAACAATGAAAATTGTTTATCGTTATTATTTCCGGGATTAATTACCAGCAGTGAACAATGGTTTAGCCTGCACCATTTATTCATTTTTTCCAGCCATAGGCGAAGGCGCTCGGCAGAAATGTTTTGCCATGCGTTATTTGCGCAAACAAGAATGAACAGGTAATTATTGGGAACAACTGAACATTGTAAATCACGGGGCAAATAGTATAGACCTTTTTCATGATTTAGCATTGAAAATAATTTTATTTTTTCTGGTCCTTGAGAATCATCTAATTTGAAAATTTTCTCGGGATCGCTATCCATGCTAATGACCGCGACTTGCGCGGTTTCAGCTTGAGAAGCCATCGTTTGATTCACCAGGCTAATAGCATCTTCTTGACGATCGACGTTAAACCACCAGACGCCGCCTGCTGGCATATGTCGCAGCTCATCCCACAAGGATGAGATACCGATAGAGAATACGGGGTCCACAGTGTCCCTCAAGTCGCCATTTTGTCTGATTATCAGCTTACTAGCGAAAGCTAAGAAATAAACCTACCATTGAAATTAAAACTTATCAGATTTAGCATGTGAATCAATTTAACAGGCCAGAAACCTTGTGATATCAGCCTTTTCGTTTTTTAGTTTTTCTGTTGCGTAACGGAAAGTCAAAAAATGAGCGGGTTTCTGTGCTGCCGTTAGCAATAAAGCGGCGAAATTGTCTTACTGTGTAATATGTTTATTTCATAGGGATCAACCATAATGAATAACAACGAACCCGATATTCTGCCTGATCCCGCGATAGGCTATATCTTCCAGAATGATATTTTGGCGTTAAAACAGGCTTTTTCACTGCCTGATATTGATTATGCCGATATTTCCCAACGAGAACAGTTGGCTGCGGCATTAAAACGTTGGCCGTTATTGGCTGAGTTTGCGCAAAAAAAGTAGGGGTGTGGTGAATGGCCGTTCTGGGATTGCAGGGGATGCGGGGTGGCGTGGGGACGACAACGATTACCGCCGCGTTAGGCTGGTCATTGCAAATGTTGGGAGAAAATGTCCTGCTGGTGGATGCCTGCCCGGACAATTTGCTGCGCCTGTCATTCAACGTTGATTTTTCTCACCGCCAGGGCTGGGCAAGAGCCATGCTGGATGGCCAGGACTGGCGTGATGCCGGGCTACGCTATACCTCACAGCTCGATCTGCTGCCCTTTGGTCAACTGACTCTCGAAGAACACGAGAATCCCCAGCACTGGCAAACACGGCTGGGCGAGATTTGCACCGGTATTCAGCAACTAAAGACCAGCGGACGTTATCAATGGATTTTGATCGATTTACCACGCGACGCCTCGCAGATAACGCATCAAATCATGAGTCTGTGCGATCACACCCTGGCGATCGTCAACGTGGATGCCAACTGTCATATTCGGCTGCATCAGCAGGCACTGCCCGCTGGCGCGCATATTTTGATTAATGATTTTCGTGTCGGCAGCCAGGTTCAGGACGATATTTACCAGCTATGGTTGCAAAGCCAGCGGCGCTTGTTGCCAATGTTGATCCATCGTGATGAAGCGATGGCTGAATGTCTGGCGGCCAAACAACCGTTGGGCGAATACCGTAGCGATGCGTTGGCGGCAGAAGAAATTCTGACGCTGGCGAACTGGTGTCTGTTGAACTATTCCGGGCTGAAAACGCCAGTCGGGAGCGCATCATGAGTATCCTGACCCGGTGGTTGCTTATCCCGCCGGTTAACGCACGTCTTATCGGGCGTTATCGGGAATATCGTCGTCATGGCGCGTCGCCTTTCAGCGCGACGCTCGGCTGTTTCTGGCTGATCCTTGCCTGGATTTTTATTCCGCTGGAGCACCCACGCTGGCAGCGTATTCGTGCGCAACATAAAATCCTGTTCCCTCATATCAACGCCTCGCGCCCGCGTCCGTTGGATCCTGTGCGCTATGTCATTCAGACCTGCTGGTTGCTGGTCAGTGCTTCGCGCAGAGAAACGCCGAAACCGCGCTGGCGGTCGTTTTCACGCTTGCAGAATATTCGTGGGCGTTATCATCAATGGATGGATGAATTGCCGGCTCGCTTCAGCCATAACACGCAACATCTTGATGAGAAAAAAGAGCTGGGACATCTGAGCGCCGGAGCACGGCGTTTTATTCTTGGCATCATTGTGACATTCTCGCTGATTCTGGCGCTGATTTGCGTCACCCAGCCGTTTAACCCGCTGTCGCAGTTTATCTTCCTGATGTTGCTGTGGGGTGTGGCATTAATGGTACGGCGAATGCCGGGACGCTTCTCTGCACTGATGCTGATTGTGCTGTCGCTGACCGTCTCTTGCCGTTATATCTGGTGGCGCTACACCTCCACGCTGAACTGGGATGATCCGGTCAGTCTGGTGTGCGGCTTAATTCTGTTGTTCGCCGAAACCTACGCATGGATTGTGCTGGTGCTCGGCTACTTCCAGGTCGTATGGCCGCTGAATCGTCAGCCCGTACCGCTGCCGAAAGATATGTCGCTGTGGCCGTCGGTGGATATTTTTGTGCCGACGTACAACGAAGATCTCAGCGTGGTGAAGAACACTATCTATGCCTCGCTGGGTATCGACTGGCCGAAAGACAAGCTGAACATCTGGATCCTCGATGACGGTGGCAGGGAGGAGTTTCGCCAGTTTGCGCAAAACGTTGGGGTGAAATATATCGCCCGTACCACTCATGAACATGCGAAAGCGGGCAATATCAACAATGCGCTGAAATATGCCAAAGGCGAGTTTGTGTCGATTTTCGACTGCGACCACGTGCCAACGCGCTCGTTCCTGCAAATGACCATGGGCTGGTTCCTGAAAGAAAAACAACTGGCGATGATGCAGACGCCGCACCACTTCTTCTCGCCAGACCCGTTTGAACGCAACCTGGGACGTTTTCGTAAAACGCCGAATGAAGGCACGCTGTTCTACGGTCTGGTGCAGGATGGTAACGATATGTGGGATGCCACCTTCTTCTGCGGTTCCTGTGCGGTGATCCGCCGTAAGCCGCTGGATGAGATTGGCGGTATTGCCGTCGAAACGGTAACCGAAGA
Organism: Escherichia sp. MR; assembly: GCF_005280595.1. Taxonomy (NCBI): domain Bacteria; kingdom Pseudomonadati; phylum Pseudomonadota; class Gammaproteobacteria; order Enterobacterales; family Enterobacteriaceae; genus Escherichia; species Escherichia sp. MR. Next base: position 18,414 of record NZ_SZVK01000060.1, read on the forward strand.
TGCGCACACTTCTTTGCGTTTGCACCGTCGTGGCTACACCTCCGCGTATATGCGCATTCCGCAGGCGGCGGGGCTGGCTACCGAAAGTCTGTCGGCGCATATCGGTCAGCGTATTCGCTGGGCGCGCGGGATGGTGCAAATCTTCCGCCTTGATAACCCGCTCACCGGTAAAGGGCTGAAGTTCGCGCAACGGCTGTGCTACGTCAACGCCATGTTCCATTTCTTGTCGGGCATTCCACGGCTGATCTTCCTGACTGCGCCGCTGGCGTTCCTGCTGCTTCATGCCTATATCATCTACGCACCTGCGTTGATGATCGCCCTGTTTGTGCTGCCGCATATGATCCATGCCAGCCTGACCAACTCCAAGATCCAGGGCAAATATCGCCACTCGTTCTGGAGTGAAATCTACGAAACAGTGCTGGCATGGTATATCGCACCACCGACGCTGGTGGCGCTGATTAACCCGCACAAAGGCAAATTTAACGTCACCGCCAAAGGTGGCCTGGTGGAGGAAGAGTATGTCGATTGGGTGATCTCGCGACCGTACATCTTCCTCGTACTGCTCAACCTGGTTGGTGTCGCTGTTGGCATCTGGCGTTACTTTTACGGTCCGCCAACCGAAATGCTCACCGTCGTCGTCAGTATGGTGTGGGTGTTCTACAACCTGATTATTCTCGGTGGCGCGGTAGCGGTATCGGTTGAAAGTAAACAGGTTCGTCGTTCGCATCGTGTTGAGATGACGATGCCAGCGGCAATTGCCCGCGAAGATGGTCACCTTTTCTCCTGCACCGTTCAGGACTTCTCCGACGGTGGGTTGGGGATCAAAATCCACGGTCAGGCGCAGATCCTGGAAGGGCAGAAAGTGAATCTGCTACTCAAACGCGGTCAACAGGAATACGTCTTCCCGACCCAGGTGGCACGCGTGATGGGTAACGAAGTCGGGCTGCAATTGATGCCGCTCACCACCCAGCAACATATCGATTTTGTGCAGTGTACGTTTGCCCGTGCGGATACATGGGCGCTCTGGCAGGACAGCTACCCGGAAGATAAGCCGCTGGAAAGTCTGCTGGATATTCTGAAGCTCGGCTTCCGTGGCTACCGCCATCTGGCGGAATTTGCACCTTCTTCAGTGAAGGGCATTTTCCGTGCGCTGACTTCTCTGGTTTCCTGGGTTGTTTCGTTCATTCCGCGCCGCCCGGAGCGGAGCGAAACGGTACAACCATCGGATCAGGCTTTGGCTCAACAATGATGATAACGCGATGAAAAGAAAACTATTCTGGATTTGTGCAGTGGCAATGGGGATGAGCGCATTCCCCTCTTTTATGACGCAGGCGACGCCAGCAACGCAACCACTGATCAATGCTGAGCCAGTTGTTCCTGCCCAGACGGAACAAAATCCGCAGGTGGGGCAGGTGATGCCGGGCGTGCAGGGAGCGGATGCGCCAGTCGTTGCGCAGAACGGCTCTTCGCGCGATGTGAAGCTGACCTTTGCGCAAATCGCGCCGCCGCCGGGCAGCATGGTGCTGCGAGGTATCAACCCGAACGGTAGCATTGAGTTTGGTGTGCGCAGCGACGAAGTGGTGACGAAGGCGATGCTCAATCTCGAATACACGCCATCGCCGTCATTGCTGCCAGTTCAGTCGCAGTTAAAAGTTTATCTCAATGATGAACTGATGGGCGTGCTGCCAGTGACTAAAGAGCAGTTGGGTAAAAAGACGCTGGCGCAAATGCCGATTAACCCACTGTTTATTACCGACTTCAACCGCGTGCGGCTGGAGTTTGTCGGTCATTATCAGGATGTGTGCGAAAACCCTGCCAGCACAACGCTCTGGCTGGATGTCGGACGCAGTAGCGGACTGGATCTGACGTATCAATCACTGAATGTGAAGAATGACCTGTCGCACTTCCCGATTCCATTCTTTGACCCACGCGATAACCGTGCCAACATCTTGCCGATGGTCTTTGCGGGCGCGCCGGATGTTGCGCTGCAACAGGCTTCCGCCATTGTTGCCTCGTGGTTTGGCTCGCGCTCTGGCTGGCGTGGGCAGAACTTCCCGGTACTCTATAACCAGCTTCCCGATCGCAATGCGATTGTTTTTGCGACTAACGACAAACGCCCGGACTTTCTGCGCGATCATCCGGCGGTAAAAGCCCCGGTGATTGAGATGATCAACCACCCGGAAAATCCTTACATCAAACTGCTGGTGGTGTTTGGTCGTGACGACAAAGACCTGTTGCAGGCAGCGAAAGGTATCGCCCAGGGCAATATTTTGTTCCGTGGCGACAGCGTCGTGGTGAATGAAGTCAAACCGCTGCTGCCGCGTAAGCCATACGATGCGCCGAACTGGGTGCGTACCGATCGTCCTGTCACCTTTGGTGAACTGAAAACTTATGAAGAGCAGTTACAGTCCAGCGGTCTGGAACCGGCAGCGATTAACGTTTCGCTAAATCTGCCGCCAGATCTCTACCTGATGCGTAGTACCGGTATTGATATGGATATTAATTACCGCTACACCATGCCGCCGGTGAAAGACAGCTCGCGGATGGATATCAGCCTGAACAACCAGTTCCTGCAATCATTTAACCTGAGTAGCAAACAGGAGGCGAACCGCCTGCTGCTGCGTATTCCTGTGTTACAAGGTTTGCTGGACGGCAAAACGGATGTCTCTATTCCGGCGTTGAAGTTGGGGGCGACCAACCAGCTGCGCTTCGACTTTGAGTACATGAACCCGATGCCGGGCGGATCGGTGGATAACTGTATTACCTTCCAGCCGGTGCAGAACCATGTGGTGATTGGCGACGACTCCACTATCGACTTCTCGAAGTATTACCACTTCATTCCGATGCCGGATCTGCGCGCGTTTGCCAATGCGGGCTTCCCGTTCAGCCGGATGGCGGATCTGTCACAAACCATCACCGTAATGCCGAAAGCGCCCAACGAAGCACAGATGGAAACCTTACTGAATACCGTTGGCTTTATCGGCGCGCAGACGGGCTTCCCGGCGATTAACCTGACCGTGACCGATGATGGCAGCACCATTCAGGGGAAAGATGCCGACATCATGATCGTCGGCGGAATCCCGGACAAATTAAAAGACGACAAGCAGATTGACATGCTGGTACAGGCCACCGAAAGCTGGGTGAAAACGCCAATGCGCCAGACGCTATTCCCGGGTATTGTGCCGGACAAAAACGACCGTGCGGCAGAAACTCAGTCAACGCTGACCTCTTCTGGCGCGATGGCAGCGGTGATTGGCTTCCAGTCACCGTATAACGACCAGCGCAGCGTGATTGCTCTCCTGGCCGACAGTCCGCGCGGTTACGAAATGCTTAACGATGCGGTGAACGATAGCGGCAAACGCGCCACCATGTTCGGCTCGGTAGCGGTGATCCGTGAATCTGGTGTTAACAGTTTGCGGGTCGGCGACATCTATTACGTTGGTCATCTGCCGTGGTTCGAACGTTTGTGGTATGCACTGGCTAATCACCCGATTCTGTTGGCGGTGCTGGCGGCAATCAGCGTGGTATTGCTGGCCTGGGTACTGTGGCGTCTGTTGCGTATCATCAGCCGTCGTCGTCTTAACCCGGATAATGAGTAATTGATGATGAATGTTTTGCGTAGTGGAATTGTGACGATGCTGCTGCTGGCTACCTTTAGTGTTCAGGCAGCCTGCAGTTGGCCTGCCTGGGAGCAGTTCAAAAAGGATTACATCAGTCAGGAAGGGCGCGTCATCGATCCCAGCGACGCGCGCAAAATTACCACCTCCGAAGGGCAAAGCTACGGCATGTTCTTTGCCCTGGCGGCTAACGACCGTGCGGCTTTCGATAACCTTCTCGACTGGACGCAGAATAATCTTGCCCAGGGCTCATTAAAAGAACATTTGCCCGCCTGGCTATGGGGCAAGAAAGAGAATGCGAAGTGGGAAGTGCTGGACAGCAACTCAGCTTCTGACGGCGATATCTGGATGGCCTGGTCACTGCTGGAGGCCGGTCGATTGTGGAAAGAGCAACGTTATACTGACATCGGCAGCGCGTTGTTAAAACGCATTGCGCAAGAGGAAGTGGTGACTGTGCCGGGGCTGGGTTCCATGCTGTTACCGGGCAAAGTGGGTTTTGCCGAGAATAACACCTGGCGTTTTAACCCGAGTTATCTGCCTCCGACGCTGGCGCAGTATTTCACCCGCTTTGGTGCACCGTGGACCACGTTGCGCGAAACGAATCAACGTTTATTGCTGGAAACCGCCCCGAAGGGCTTTTCGCCAGACTGGGTACGCTATGAGAAAGACAAAGGTTGGCAGTTAAAGCCGGAGAAAACGCTGATCAGCAGTTACGACGCTATTCGCGTCTATATGTGGGTTGGCATGATGCCCGACAGCGATCCGCAAAAAGCGCGGATGCTCAACCGGTTTAAACCGATGGCGACATTCACCGAGAAAAACGGCTATCCGCCGGAGAAAGTCGATGTCGCTACGGGTAAAGCGCAGGGTAAAGGGCCAGTCGGTTTTTCTGCGGCTATGTTGCCATTTCTTCAGGATCGTGATGCCCAGGCCGTACAGCGTCAGCGTATTGCCGATAACTTTCCTGGTAGTGATGCCTATTACAACTATGTGTTGACCCTGTTTGGACAAGGCTGGGATCAACACCGTTTCCGCTTCTCGACAAAAGGTGAGTTATTACCTGACTGGGGCCAGGAATGCGCAAATTCACACTAAATATCCTTACGCTTTCCCTCGGTCTGGCCGTGATGCCGATGGTCGAGGCGGCACCAACCACCCAGCAACAGTTGCTGGAACAGGTTCGTGTGGGCGAAGCGACCCACCGCGAAGACCTGGTGCAGCAGTCGCTGTATCGTCTGGAACTTATTGATCCGAATAACCCGGATGTCGTTGCCGCCCGTTTTCGCTCTCTGTTACGCCAGGGCGATGTTGATGGTGCACAAAAACAGCTCGACCGATTGTCGCAATTAGCGCCGAGTTCAAATGCGTATAAATCATCGCGTACCACAATGCTGCTTTCCACGCCGGATGGTCGCCAGGCACTGCAGCAGGCACGATTGCAGGCGACTACCGGTCATGCGGAAGAAGCCGTGGCGGGTTACAACAAACTGTTCAACGGAGCGCCGCCAGCAGGTGACATTGCCGTCGAGTACTGGAGTACGGTAGCGAAAATTCCGGCTCGCCGTAGCGAAGCGATTAATCAGCTAAAACGCATCAATGCGGATACGCCGGGCAATACGGGGTTGCAAAATAATCTGGCGCTATTGCTGTTTAGCAGCGATCGCCGTGACGAAGGTTTTGCCGTCCTGGAACAGATGGCGAAATCGAACGCCGGGCGCGAAGGGGCCTCTAAAATCTGGTACGGGCAGATTAAAGACATGCCCGTGAGCGACGCCAGCGTGTCGGCACTGAAAAAATATCTCTCTATTTTTAGCGATGGCGATAGTGTGGCGGCTGCGCAATCGCAACTGGCAGAACAACAAAAGCAACTGGCCGATCCTAATTTCCGCGCCCGTGCGCAAGGTTTAGCGGCGGTGGACTCTGGCATGGCGGGTAAAGCCATTCCCGAACTACAACAGGCGGTGCGGGCGAACCCGAAAGACAGTGAGGCTCTGGGGGCGCTGGGCCAGGCATATTCTCAGAATGGCGATCGTGCTAATGCGGTGGCGAATCTGGAAAAAGCCCTCGCGCTGG
>NZ_SZVK01000061.1:0-23783 GCF_005280595.1 Escherichia sp. MR
GCGCTGCCTGTTGGTGTACCTGTTCCGTGGCCCTCCGCAACCCCTCCAACGGGCTGGCTGAAATGCAACGGTGCTGCGTTTTCTGCCATTGAATATCCTAAACTGGCGAAGGCTTATCCGACAAATAGATTGCCGGATTTACGCGGTGAGTTTATTCGTGGCTGGGATGATGGACGCGGCATTGATACAGGACGTGCTTTATTGAATATTCAGAGTGATGATATTAAAAAGTTCGAACTTAAGTATTTTGGGCCAGGTGGTGGGCCTGGAACCGCAACAGTATTTGCATTGCAAAATGGTGTGAGTGGTATTTATACAACAGGAATTAATCAGGAAGGCGGATCTACAACCGCTAATGCTTTTCAAATTCCTGGTGGGCGTGAAACCCGTCCGAGAAATATTGCATTTAACTATATTGTGAGAGCTGTATAATGGATAACGCGATATTGAATAATGAACTTATTGCCGTACAGGCAGGAAACATCATCGTTTACAACTATGACAGTGAGACAAAGGAATATATTTCCGCATCAACTGAATATCTTGCGGTAGGTGTTGGTATTCCAGCATATTCTTGTTTAGATGCCCCCGGTATACATAAGGCTGGTTATGCAATCTGCCGTTCTGTGGATTTAAACTCATGGGAATATGTGCCAGACCATCGCGGTGAAATCATCTATAGCACCGAAACAGGAGAATCGAAAGAAATCACAGCTCCGGGTGATTATCCTGAAAATACAACCACTATCGCCCCGTTAACGCCATACGATAAATGGGATGGTGAGAAATGGGTGACGGATGTTGAGGCACAACACGGTGCCGCAGTAGAAGCGGCAGAAGCACAGCGCCAGTCACTGATTGATGCTGCAATGGCTTCCATTAGTCTGATTCAACTGAAATTACAGGCTGGGCGGAAGCTGACGCAGGCAGAAACAACCCGCCTTAACGCTGTGCTGGATTACATTGACGCGGTGACGGCAACAGATACCAGCACAGCGCCGGATGTCATCTGGCCTGAACTGCCGGAGGCGTAGGCCATTCAATATCTGGAGCACAGGAAATATCGACCAGTTCCAGTGCGTCCAGATAATCCAGCCACAAATTATATTGCTCCAGTTCGTCATCTTTCAGACGACCAATAGCCGCTTTACCAGGCCATTGCCTGCTGTTCATGTAATCATTGACATCATCTATACGTCGTTGTTTTTCGCGGGTTGCCGAGCTAATAATTTGTTCTGGCGTCGGTTCAGGTGCATCTGCCCATGCAGGCATCCCATTATCTCCGGCAACCCGGACTTTTCCAGGATTCACTCTAATAAATTCCAAAAAAACATCGTCCCCAACTTCCACGCCACTTTCTGGCCAGGTGTTTGAACGCTCATAGTCTGCCCTCAAAATAAATGGATAAAAGGCATTTGTTTTACTGTCGTAAAGATATTTATTCATCTTTCAGAAACCTATCAAAATACATGAACCACCAGAAATAGAGTCACTGGCGCGAGAAATAATTGTTGATGTTGGTCCTGTCCCAACATGTATTGCAAACGTGGTAATTCTACCGCTGGTTGGTTCATATCCGGCACCAACTGCAAAGCCTAAAATTCCCCCGGGAAAAGGAATAGGTAAGTTGATAACTTGGTCACCATCATGAGGAGGTATATAAACCCATTGAATAATTTTACTTGGTAGTTTTTGCCAGTAGCGTTCAGACTGAAAACTCTCCATATCAGGTATCTGATTTGCCCCTGTCCCTACATCCCGTTTTGCCGCTTCTCGTAAACCAACGTTTTTATGCAGCCCTCACGATAAAGTTAAATGCAATATTTCGTGGACGGGTTTCACTCCCGCCAGTATTACCGATACTCCCTCGTGAATGAAGTGTCGGTGATGGGATCAGACTCCCTCCTGTATTTGTGGCATCAAGTCCCCGTCCTTGTGTGTATGTCTTTTTGAAAATCGTAGCCAGTTCCCATTCATCTTTTGTGTCGTAACCATCATTGGCAACAACAATATGACGGTGCTTTTCCAGCATCCCAGCCTGAAGGCTCAATAAAGCACGTCCTGCATCAATACCACGCCCGTCATCCCAGCCACGAATAAACTCACCGCGTAAATCAGGAAGTTTTCCTGACGGGTATGCTTTGGCAAGAGTTGGATATTTCACCTTATCAAAGGCAGCACCGTTGCATTTCAGCCAGCCCGTTGGAGGGGTTGCGGAGGGCCACGGAACAGGTACACCAACAGGCAGCGCCGAACCTTCCCCCAAACCAACGTTTTTAACTTCGTGAACTGAGCTATCTAATAGCATTTTCACTAACATAAACGGGATGCTTTTTATGCAAATTGGCTATATTCGCGTATCAACAAATGACCAGAATACAGATTTACAACGTAATGCTCTGAACTGTGCAGGATGTGAGCTGATTTTTGAGGATAAAATCAGTGGAACGAAGTCAGCCAGACCGGGATTGAAAAAACTGCTCAGAACGTTATCAGAAGGAGACACGCTGGTTGTCTGGAAGCTGGACCGGTTGGGTAGAAGCATGAAACACCTGATCACTCTTATTGAGGAACTACGGGAAAAAGGTGTTAATTTCCGTAGTCTGACGGACAGCATTGATACATCAACCCCTATGGGGCGTTTCTTTTTTCACGTCATGGGGGCTTTAGCAGAAATGGAGCGTGAATTAATTGTTGAGAGAACATTGGCTGGACTGGCAGCAGCTCGCGCACAGGGCCGCATTGGTGGGCGCCGCCCGAAGCTGACAAAAGAACAGCATGAGCAAATAGCAAGGCTGATTAAAAACGGTCACGAGAGGAAACAACTGGCGATCATTTACGACATTGGTATATCAACGATTTATCGCTATCACCCTGTAGGAAGTGATTCAGCTTAAACAGGAAGATAGTTTTTCCTGCGATGATGCCCTATCTACGCTTTACCGCAGGTTTCCGGCTGGGAATCATTGACTGGAGTTAGGCCAGTAGTATGATGCTCGCAACACGAGATCCGATTTAGATCCTTTTACTGGTGGATTATCGTTCGATTAGCGAGAGACTTCGTGCATGACCGAAAGTGTTGTGGTAGAGTTCTCTTAAAACCACGTAACGTGGTTACGATTGTGGGTGTCTGGTTGGAAACTGACCAGATATGGAAACAAAAAGCCCGCAGATAAATCTGCGGGCTTCTTGCGACATCCACGGAAAACCAACAAAACAATCCATGGGCGCCTCGACAACTCCCATTATACGTTGGTTTTCCGTGGACGCAAGAGCGAACATATGGATAGACCAATGCCGTCTCTACGTTCAGCTTACGTTTGTAATTTGTCGCCGGAGTTCCAGCCTCCAAAGCACCATACGCACAAGCTGCCGCTGGTGTTATCTGATGCTTTACAGCGCATTTATGGGCGTGATCTTACGTGTGAGGTTGCGTTCTACGTTAATCAACCGTCAGAGCGGAAGCGCCGGATAAACGAGCATCGTCGTCGGGCGATTAATGCTGTGATTGCTGCGATTTTGCACCATGTAAACATCATTTCTAAGCGGGTTCTGGCCAGTGCTGAGGCGTTGGCTGATTTTTGCGGCCTGTCTACCGTATCCGAAGCTGGGAACAAATCTATAACGCGCTGTACAAGGGCGTTGTCGCAACTGAAAGCGTTAGGTTTTATTGATTATGAACGTCGCTGGGATCGGGTGAATAAACAGTATTGGCCAGCGAAAATAGAGATTCGTGATCAACTGCTGGAAACCGTTGGTATTACTGAACAAGCATGGAGACGTGCGGTTAGCCAGAAACTTAATTACTTCAATGCGAAGAATAGCGAACGGCTTAAAAAAGCGATAACGGAGGCTGATTATAAGCGTATTGTTATTCAGGAGCAGATGGAGAATGTATGGCGTCAGAGGAAGACGGCCAGAGAGATAAAGGCAAAACAGAAAGCAGCGGAGAGAGCTGCGCGTCTTGTTCGGGAAAAGGGAGAGGCCGAACTTCGTCATCAAATCACTAGAGAGGTTAGCCAGGAATTTGCTGATGGCATGTATCCAGGTGCTGACCTTGCATATTTACGCTCCCTCGTTGATCAGCGTTATAACAGGCTAAGAAAGACCTGGACATCACTCCAACATTAACCCACCTGAATGATGAATCCGGTTTTACCGGAGGATTATCCACGTCGCAATAAAATAGCTGTTCAAAAAACAAACTAAATTAATTTTCTCTAAACCTGAACACAGCGAAAATATCGTCTTTACAGGCATCAGCTAATCAAGTTATCCACAGTTTTGATATGTATATGCAAATGGTTTTTTATAATAGATGCACTAAACAAATAAATGCAAAATCACTTTCTTTTATTAAAACTTTCTTTATTTAACTTACGCAGGCTTTGCCTGTGAATATGTTCGCCCTTGCAGCGAGCTAAAGCTCGCGCCGGTTCGAGTCGCTACGCTCAAATATACCTCCTCCGGCACCTGCCGGAGGCATGGAGTAGCCTGATCATCCTTTTCGAAACGGCACGTTTCGAACTATACAAAATCAATTTATATAAGGCCGAAATAAGGCCTACGGCCGGGCTTTGCAGGAGGAAGGGGCGAGCATTATCAATAAACGTCGATAAATACGCACACAGTAGCCATCAGAACGCGATAAAACGTAAGAAACATCATTTCCTATTAGACATAGAAAACTTGTCTTATACGCAATGTAGTAAATTTCTATTGCCACATAGGAAAAGATTTCCTACCATCGTAGATATAATAAATGGAGATGGTTATGGATAAAGATACTGTTTTAAAAATGTTGAATCCGGCTTGTTTAAAAAAAGCGGATGAATGGGAATCTCCTACATGTGGAGAAGTTCGGGCAGTCATTGGCCTGACCGGAATGAGTGGCTCGCAGTTGGCCAAAAAACTTGGCTTAAAAGATAGTCGCAATGTTCGCAACTGGCAGATGTTAAAGGAGTCCACATCCAGATCCAGCATTCCGTATGCAGCCTGGGCGCTGCTGTGTTACTTCGCTGGGTTAGGGTTAATCTTCATTGATAACAAAACAGATGTTTGAAACATGCAAATATGAGGTTTGTTATGGAACTTGTACGCAAAACACGCAAAGAGTTCTTGGACCTGTATCGCATGGGAGCTTTCACTTGTGTTGTGGCTACCCAGGACGAAGTGACAAAAAGCTGGCGGCTTTTTGCTCTCAATAAAAAAGGGATTGCCGTTTTCATTGAAAAAGCCCGTGGTGGTATCCGCGAATGGGCGGGATTGAATTATGTGGCTGATTTTTGCGCAGCTATGGGGATTCGGCGCTGGGAAGTCCATATGCCAGGAGTAAAGTCACAAAAATAGGGCTTTCGCGTCGAAAATGAGGCGAAACTGAAAACGAGATTTCATTAACAAATAAGCAACATAAAAAACGGTGGAAAACGCCCAGGAAAACATGATCTTTTGAGCGGATTTTTTAGATCCGACAATGAACGGTGATCCGGTGGTGCCGATAACGTCCATTATGTTAAATAGCCCCGTTTTTCTTGAAATTATAACCCACAGGTTATATAGTTAGTGATATAAACTACAGGTTATAGGATTGAGCATGTGGACGGTACTTTTTAGCCAGCGATTTGACGACTGGCTAAATGAGCAAGAAGACGCTCTTCAGGAAAAGGTTTTGGCTGATTTGAAAAAGCTACAGGTTTACGGACCTGAGTTACCCAGGCCATATGCCGATACCGTAAAAGGTTCTCGGTACAAAAATATGAAAGAGCTTCGCGTTCAGTTTTCTGGCCGTCCGATAAGAGCCTTTTATGCGTTCGATCCGATTCGCCGGGCCATCGTTCTTTGTGCAGGAGACAAAAGTAACGATAAACGGTTTTATGAAAAACAGGTGCGTATAGCTGAGGATGAGTTTGCAGCACATCTGAACACACTGGAGAGCAAGTAATGAGAACATTAGATGAGGTGATTGCCAGCCGTTCACCTGAAAGCCAGGCGCGAATTAAAGAAATGGCAGATGAGATGATTCTTGAGGTCGGCTTGCAGATGATGCGTGAAGAACTCCAGTTATCACAAAAACAGGTTGCTGAGGCGATGGGTATAAGCCAGCCAGCAGTAACAAAGCTGGAGCAGCGCGGAAATGATTTAAAGCTGGCGACATTAAAGCGTTACGTTGAAGCTATGGGAGGCAAATTAAGCCTGGATGTTGAGCTTCCCACAGGAAAACGAATAGCGTTTAACATCTGATCAGAACGAATGATAAGCCCCTGTTGCAAAGGGGCTTTTTTGTGCTCATAGAATTATATAATTATATATTTATATAAAAAGTGCTTTACAGGTGGGAAAAAATTTCCTAAGGTTATACCCGAAACCGAGCGATACCCGCCCTGGTTAAACCGGAGATAACCCGATGAGCATGATTAAAATCCGCAAAAACGCTTTCCTTAAAATTCAAACTATCCTGGCTGGTTCTGTTGGCGTGATTTGCCGTTCTTCTTCAAGCCGCATCGATGACGGCTACGATGATGAGTACCGTGTGTCCTCGTGCGATGAGGCTTTAACCTGGCTGAAGGAGAATCAGGAACGTGCCCAGGTATATCTGGAAACAGAGAACGGCAATCAGATGCTGCGTATTAGCGGTCGTTATGGATTTGAAACTACATTCATGGCCTATTTTAATCAGGCTTACTTTGACAAGGAGCTGGCCTGGTACACTGATCGCATGAGCAAAAGCGAGCCAGCCCCGATTACACCGCCGAACAATAAACCATTTTTATTCCTCGTTAAGTAAACACAATGCGCAAAGTGTCATTTTGACACTTTGCGAGTGTTAATATTGTGCGAGGAGGATGCTATGACGGGTTATGAATTGAAATTATGGCGTCGTGGAATGAACTGGACGCAGGAGCGAGCCGCCGAAGAATTTGGGATATCGTTGGCTACATATAAGCGATATGAGAAGGGGGAGCCGCCGAGGGTCATTGAGATGGCCATTCGCGTTCTGTCATTTGACGATATGGTTAAGGATCTTTCACGCCTTGATAAAGATGCGATTCTGTTAAGGCTGCAAACCCTTGTATGGGAAAAGGTTAAAGTGTCGTCAGAATTGGAACAAGGGATCAAATGATCCTTTACGGATCGTTTTCTGGTGGTGTAATGTAAGCGCCAGAAAGACAAAAACCGCCTTGCCGGGCGGTTTTCAGTCTGAAATTTAAATCTTGCTTGGTAGGCTGGATTTAAAAAGACACCTCTTGATTGGGGCGGCTTTCTTGCGTCTAAAGATAATCAAATCTTTTTGCGCCTGCAACCCCTTTTTTACTGGTGCCTGTTTCAGACTCACGCTCGCGTCGTTGTCTTTGCCACTTCGTTGGGTTCGGTGTTTTTGGGCGGAGTGGCGCGCGGGTATGCGTACAAGGGGAAAGTGTGCTGACGCAAGCCAGGAACAGCGATCTAAACTAAGTCGAGTCTGAGAAAGGCAGGAGTGCGACAACTCGCCTGTGCTCAATGAGCAGAAGAAGGTATATCAGACGACCAATGGCATGATTGTGGGCCACAGGGCGCACACGGCGGCGAAGCATTGGAAACGATGTGGAGCTATCTGGTGGCATGAGTTCCGGTACTCGATCTCGAGCTTTTTTTGATGCTTTTGAGAAGGGGCCGGAACTCCGGTAAAGGGCACCCTGTATGGGGGGAGGGGGGGGTGTGTCTGAAGGGTGGCTATCGGTTATGGTGGAATTATGATGCGTAGAAAAGCGAGTTTGCTGCAAGCTATTGGGTCCATTATTTCTTTGTTTCCGGCAGTTGATCATTTTCGTCATATGGCGACACGTTCGAGTATGGGCTTGGCGCGTGACGCTGACGCTATTCGAAAGGATTTTCAGAAAGTCTCTGGTGTTGATAAGAGAGAAAAGAGTAAGGGGCCGTAGCCCCTTGTAGTTATGGTCTGCTTTTCTGTGCCAGCTTATCAGCACATGTTTTTATCAGATCCTGTAGTGTCCTGGCTGGCAGGTTTGCATCCAGTACCCTGAGTATGCTGTTGTGATCTGCTTGGTCGACTACTTTGCCTGTCGGTGGTAGTAGCTTGAGCTGAGGATTCAGGTTTTCGTCAAAGCTGATAAGTGCTCTGGCGTTTCTGAGCAGATCAAGAAGTAAGGCTGATATCACATTTTCCTGAGTCATTGCTGGCAGACTTAGCGCCGCTTTGGTTTTCCCTGTTGCCTTGTCAAACTCCTTGATTAGTTCCTTCCTGTAGTTCGGTTCCGTTAATAGCCGATTATGCTCTGTTGCCGCGCGGATAATCGTTTTTTCCTGGTATAGTCGTTTAGCCAGATCACGCTCGTACTGTGTTTTTAACACGCTGCTGATAGCGTTAAAGGCTTCAATGTAGGCCAGCTTGATATCTTTCACGCCTGGACCGTCGATGCTCTCCATGAGCAAGGTAAATCCGTCTTTTGTCATGCGATAGATTGTTATTTCGCGGTCGCTTCCTTCCAGCGGTCGTTGCTCTTTAAAGAAGTGACGCGCCGCAGCCGTGCGAGGAATGCGTAGCGCATCGATGGCCATAACGATGGAATTGTTTGTGGTGCTGAATGCCTGGGCAACATCGGCTGAGGTTGTGAGTGGCTCGTTGTTGCACACTTTAATGTAAAACATCGGTTTGGCGTTGAGCGTATCGACAACCTCACGAGCATTGCTTGGCGAGACGGTTACGGTCGCGGCCGTTTGCGCGTTCCGGCTGAAATAGCAGTCTTCCAGCCGTTCGAACACATCCCACGCTTGGTTAGTTTCAAGCATTTTGGCGTGACGTGCAGCCCCGCGTTCTGTCCAGAGAATGAGGGAGCGGGCTTTCGGGGAAATTTGTAACCCTCTTAAAGATGGTTGCACATTTTGTGAGTTACTTAAAGTAACCCGCAAATTTTGTGAGTGACTTAAAGTCACTCGCAAAGTTTTTAACTCATCGCCAGCCACTTTGAAAAAATGCTTTCCTTCAATAAAGCGGTTTGCGTTACGTGAGTAATTTTTTTTGATGTTATCAACGTCTGTGCCGTATAGCTTTGCCAGTAGTTCAGTAGTGATAACGGGGATCTGGTTATGCAGGATAGGCTGTAGGGTGTTAACGGTCGGAAGCGTTTTCATTTTGCACCTCCCATAACTACTTTGGTTACGAGGGAGATTTTTGCGTCAGAAACAGCGTTATCGTTGCTGGCGATGCGCATAGCTTCGCGCTCGATGATTTCAGCCAGGCGGAATTTATCGGCGTATGAGGCTTTCTTGAGAAGGATCTTTACGAGGTTGACGTAATAGTCATGGGGTAGGTTTGTCATTGTGATATCTCCAGTATATGGAACTATCACCGCCATTCGAGGCTAATCAAATGGTGGTGAGCCGTACAGGGTTAGCCTTACCGGACACAATGACGAACCGGCGCGGATTTCTCCGCCCCTGTACGACCCACCATAATTTGGGCGTAACAGTGCTCTACGCATAAAAAAACCGCTAACGCGGTATGCGCCATCGTGTTATTCAGGAGGCTAATCCCGGCCGTAGATTTTGCTACGGCTCGGAAAGTGTCCACCAATGGCGCATTTATGTCAATACGGCGGGATTTTAACAGAGACAACCACATAGTGTGGGTTTGAATGCGGGGCTTTTAATTTTCTTGATATGCTAAAAATGGGAATGTATAGTTCCTGTAAGGAATCAATAAGTCCTGAGTTGTGGAATTTTGTTAAAGTCGGGAACAAGAAAAAATTCAGTATGGGGATAAAAAATGATTGAACAGTCAAAAAACTCATGTTTTTCAACAATTCACCTAATGATCATAAAAGAACTTAGGCTAGAAAGAGGTGTGCATCAAGGAGTGCTGGCTCAAGCTGCTGGAAAAACACCAAACGCATGGACAAAGATAGAGAACGGGCAGTCTGTATTAACAGTTGACGCCCTTTTTGGTGCTTTCACAGCCCTTAATATTACTCCAGTGAATTTCATGTCATTGGTAGAAAATCTTATTCCCGAATTTAACCGTTATGGTTACTACTTTTTCCCTGGAACAATCAGTCAGGACGAGGATAACCTTTTACCTCTGATGCTGCGTTACTTTAATAGCAAGGGGTTTGAAGCATTGAGAAATAGGCCATTCGAAAGAGTTAGCATTAGCTCAATGGGATTCTCATTTGGGGGCGGTATCCCTGTTACTCCAACTGCTGTAAGGTACTGTTGTGATGAAGCATACAGAAATTGGGTCGATAACGGCGCTAAATCGAACATATCAAATGATTCACTCTCATTAACATTTGAATCATTTGGGAAGGAAGGGGGAGAAACAAAAAAACCGTCCTTTTGAGGACGGTTCTTTCGTGCTGATCGGATTCGCGGTCCTTTCAGCATAACGTCGTTGTACTAATACAACCACGCAAGCACAAACAGCAACTACATTCTTACCCAACTGAGGTGAATAGTCCACTATTCATATAAAAAAATTTAGCTCATTAGCTCATGCAAAATGAAGGTTTTTAACTTATTTACGTGTAATCTTATGTAATAAAAGCGTTTTTTATTCCTTCATTATGAAGGGTATGACGTGTAATATGGCTTGGGGCCTTTCCGCCGATTCGCACCCGGGCACTGACTTTCAGGAAAGGATTATCCACTTGCCGTACCACGCAGGCACAAACAGCGTGCTTGCTCTCGCGTCATTTTCGTCGGTGGGGATGCCGTGAAACGGCCTGTAAGGGCCACACAATGAAAAAATACTACATGTGTATTTTTATCGTTGTTACTGGAGCTTTGTTTACGCCACATGGGGAGGGTTGGAAGATTACTGATAACGCTCTGAATGTGACGATAAACATTAGCAGCAAGTAGCGATTAGGCCCCTTCGGGGGCCTTTTTTATGGTTGAATTTAAACGCTGGAGCGCATTAAGCCTTTCAGAACTGCTTCACGTACCCATTCTGGTCTGGTAGATAGCAGGGCAAATAAGCAACCAGCTTGCAGCCGTTTGAGGTCGGTTAGACGAGTTTTCAGTAACCGTGTATATTGTTGTTCGGACATAACAAATTCCCCTTGTTGTGTCGCGACGGCCAACAGTTGGCGCTGGAGGCCGTCACCTTCTCTTACTTCTGGTTGTATTGAGCCTTGAGTAACTCAAAAGATTTTGTCAGCACTTCTTTCAATGACATATCCATTGAGCTGGCGAACGTTTTGTACTCGCGTTTAAATTCAGGGTCGACGTTAAACGCCATTTGT
The DNA here is from genome assembly GCF_005280595.1 of Escherichia sp. MR. Taxonomy (NCBI): domain Bacteria; kingdom Pseudomonadati; phylum Pseudomonadota; class Gammaproteobacteria; order Enterobacterales; family Enterobacteriaceae; genus Escherichia; species Escherichia sp. MR. The sequence continues at coordinate 11,241 of NZ_SZVK01000061.1, forward strand.
GCCCCACCTGATTTGGTTCTGGTTGGCGTTTCAGTCGGGTCGAAAACCTGCGGTTGTTCGATCGATGGCGGTACGCCTTTGCTGTTCTTCTTTGGTGGTTTTGATGGTGCGGCCATGTGTATCCCCTCTTATATAAATCTATAAAACTATAATTATATATTACGCGGCAGTAGTCAGAGCCTCAAGCTGGTTGATAATCCCCTGAATAACGTCGTCTGCCTTTTTGCGTGGCGCAACGTATGAGCACTCAATGAGGCTTAAGCCCTTATCCTGAGCTTTGCTCAGAGCTGGCTTGTGGGGAATGTACTTATCAACAACAAAGTATGGCGTATTAGCCAGGTACTCTTGGGCTTCAATATAGTCAGCTTCGTTTTCAGCCGCGCCGGAAAACACCATGCAAATTTTCTTGATTGGTACACCCTTTTTAACGATGCCGTGAGCAGTGTTAACGGTGGTTTCCAGGTCATCGGTAGAGAATCTGGTTGGCAAAATAACCATATCCAGAAATTCAGAGAGCTTCGGTACTGATTCAGATGCGTAGGCACCGCCATCGACGATAACCAGGTCGTATACTTCTGATTCGATGATTTTCTGGACTTGTGATGGTGTGCCGCACGGCTGCGCCGCGATTGCTGGTTCGATATTGTTGGCCATTCTGCGTTGTACCCAACGCGTTACCGTTCCGTTAAGCACATCCATATCGATCAGGCATACATTCCAGCCAGCCTTTGCATAAGCAACTGCTAAAGCACGGGCAATTGTTGATTTGGTTACGCCGCCTTTTCCGTTGAAAATACCTACAGAGATAGTCATTTGTCGAGACTCCATGTGTTTGGTTATATAATTCTATAAATCTATATTTATAGAACGAGGTAAGCATAACCAACTTTTTGGCGGATGAAAAGCATTTTATATAATTATATAAATCTATAATCATATAAGCGGGCGTTAGCCCGCTTGCAGTCAGAGGTCAGCTATCGTTGATATCAGTTGATTTGCTAGCTGTCGCTGTTTACGTGAGAGGGTTAGAGCAGCTTCTGAGCGGTCGCTAAGAGGGGGGTTTTCATCAAGAATCATGAGGCATACAGAAATAATAGCCCTGTTATATGCCATCAATGGCTGGCACAGCTTCGATACCGCTGGCACATCGTATTGTAAGGCCGTTTTGAGGCAGACTTTTTGTTCTGATGCCAGATGAAGGATAGATTCTATCCAGTCGATATCTTTCTCATTATCAATGATTTGGCATAACATACACTCAATCGCTATGTTCAACGCTTGGATTTCGATTCCAGCAGTGATCAGAGTTTCGTTTTTATTGGCTGTATGTAATTCCATGCGTAGCCTCTTTTATACTTTCACATGTTGTCAAAACCACAAAGCGTGGTTTTTTTGAGCGTAGAAATGCACGGCTTTCGCCGTGCTGTGTATCATAACCAGTTGACAACACTAACTACGCGGCCAAGAACTTTATAACGCTTAAATTCCTCGTTATTCAGATGCTTAGTGTTCATTTCAGCATCCCTTTCGGTTGACAGCATAACAGCATTGTCACCCGGTATGACTCTACAGTGCCTCAAAACAACCAGGCCATTTCTGTCTTCAAGGGCATAGATCCCCTCATGAATCTCTGTATCGTCTGTATTAATCAGGACTTGGGAGCCAGGGGATATTGTTGGTGACATTAACTCATCGTTGCTCTGGAGAACTGACAGAGACGATGGGTTGATGTTCTTGCTTCGTAAAATCTCCTGTTCTATCGCCAGCACTGGCTTTTCTCCGGCGTGCGATGCTATGTCATTTTTTATAGCTACAAGCCCAGGAATAACAGGAGCGTTAGTATTCTGGGGTGGGAACGGGTTATCTGTTAAGCACGCGATGTAAGGCGCTGATGCTTTCAGGGCGTGCGCGATTTTCTTGATGGCAGGTATAGATGGTTGTCTTAATCCGGCCTCATAGTTCTGCAAGGTGCTTAAGCCTATTCCAGTGACTTGCTGGAGATCTCCGGCAGTCATGCCGGATTGTTTCCGTAGAGTCTGAATGCGCAGACCTATTTCTTTCTTGATGTTCTCGTCGTTGCTTTTCATGTCTCATCAATCGTGAATGGTGGGTTATTTATACATTACCACATTTAGTGGTTTTCACATGGTAAGACGAGAGGTGGACCACAAATAGAAGGTTATTTTTTGTTTCGCCCATTGAAAAACTCACGATATGTGGTTTTAATACCACATATCGTGGTTTTAACTGGAGTTCGTTAAATGACCTTTCAGGAGTGGGTTGACGAAAATGGAGGCCAAATTGGTGTTGCCAGAAAGTTTGGCTTTACGTCATCACTGATTGGTGCCTGGTATCGCTTCGAGAGATTCCCTCGTGCGGATAACCTGACGCTGCTGGTGGCGTATTCGGAAGGCCGGATTAACGTCCAGCAATGGGCGGCAGATTTTGCCGAACGTCAGCGCCAGCGTAGCGATGGCACATCGGTTCGGCAGAACAAGATCAAAGGGAATCTCCCTGTTAACTGCTTATCAAGGCTGAAAGCGGTTTTCTCTGAGCTGGGGATGCCTGCGGAGCGTTGCAATCTACGCGGTCCGCGATTCATTGCTCGCTGGAAACACTCACACGTAACCGTTTCAGAGGTTCGTGATGCGATTGCCGTGCTGGAGCTTAAGAATAAAGATTCCAGCGATATCGAGCTGATTCATAAGGAGATTAGCAACGCCCGGCGTTCAGCACTTGGGAGGCTTGAGGAATGATGATTCTGGCCTTCTTTGGTGATAATCACCAGATTCAATCGCAGGTGATGCACTACCTTGATCAAACGATTAAAGGATTTGTTATCGATCATATTGATAACGATAGCAAACATCTATCTGTAGATCAGAAAATTGGACGTGTGCAGCGACTGGTTGCCAGCCGTAACAGACGTGACACCGTAACAGTCGTCACGGGGATAACGGAGGTCATGGAGTACCAGATGTTGCTGCATCGTGGAGCTGTTTTCTGCGTTCTTCCTGGCATTCTGCCAGCAATTCTTGCTCGTGGTTTTGTCCCTATTGATGAGTCGTTTTTATATGTAACCCCAAGCCGTTCCCTTCTGGATACGGAGGCGAAGCGTCGCATTTATATGATGCCGGACGAGGCATTTTCTGAATGTTACCGCCGTGAAATGAGGTTGGGTAAACGAGAAGTGTCTGTTGTTCGTGATGGCAGGTTTTTAAGAAGCCGCACGGTGAAAAGCACCAGAAATGACGGGGGCCATCAATGAGTAGTTATGTTCGCGGTGCTGCGATGCATTGCCAGAATCCCCAATTCTGGCGCTTTCTGACCAGTAAAACAGGGAAGAACGTTTCAAACAGTTCTGAGGCCTCTGTGATTCTGCGTGAGTTTTGCGGGATCTCATCCCGTAAAGAGCTGGCAAAGAACTACGCGGCCAGAAGCATGTATGTCCAGTTAATCAACGAGTTCAACCTCTTTATCAATGGTAAGGGGCGCTGATGAACGGACGTACACCAACGAAGAAAGAGAAACTTTATATACAAGCGGTGCTCACTCACGTGGGTTGCATAGCTTGCATTATTGATGGCCGTGAAATTGAGAATCCAGAGCTGTGGACGGAGCTACATCACGATCCTGATTACGGCAGCGTTGATGAGAATTGCCACTTCCATAGCTTTGGGTTGTGCGCACCACATCATCGCGGTGTTGTGCCTGGTGGTGGGCGCGTGCCTCCGCATATTGCCGTTCGTCACCCTCCCCTGAGTAATTGTGCTCGCTTTGTTGAGCGTTATGGCACCGATGAATTTTTGTGTGCGCAGACGTGGGAGCTGTTGCCGCAGTCAGTTAAAGACGAAATTGGGTTTGATCTTAGTCTTGGTGAAGTACCAGGGGATACCAAATGAGATATACCGGCTTTCGCAAACCAGCGACAAGGAAAAGCAAATACGGCAATAAAAAAACGGTTGTCGATGATATCGCTTTTGATAGCAAAAAAGAGGCTGATTACTACTGCGAACTGAAGCTACTGAGAAAAGCTGGCCGCGTTGTGACGTTTCTTATGCAGGTGCCTTTTCATCTGCCTGGTGGTGTCGTTTATAAACTTGATTTCATGGTGTTTTATGACGATGGGACGATTGATTGTGTCGACACTAAAGGTGTGCGAACAGACGTCTACATCATGAAGAAAAAGCAGGTAGAGGCGCTTTATCCCGTCACGATACGGGAGATCTGAACAGTGAGACGCGATCTGGATAGCTTGTTTGAGCTATGGGCGCTGTGGGTGCGCAATGGCTGCAACGCCCGTAGCGGTTTCGCGTCGATGTTAGAAATGATGATGGTTACGCGTTGCCAGTTTACCGGAGGGGGCGGCGCACCAAATGACTCACTGGAAACCAGTATCGAGGGAGCGGTGACGGCCCTCACGGTAGTTGATGAGACTGCGGCGCTGGTTGTCCGAATTGAATACGGGGCGTGGGAGATTCGGGGCCTCGACATAAATGCACCGCATATTGATAAAGCCCACGCCCTTTCTCTTAGTCTCAGACAGTATCGCCGGAAGCTGGCAAAAGCCAGGGCGTATGTTGTCGACTATTTGAAAAAGCGAAGAGAGTAAAAGTGTCATTTTGAGCTGTTTTGATGGTGTGTAGATATCGGGAACATCGAAAATCTATAAATATATAATTATAGATTTATATAAAAAGTGCTTTACAGGTGGGAAAAAATTTCCTAAGGTTATACCCGAAACCGAGCGATACCCGCCCTGGTTAAACCGGAGAAATCTGATGAATAAACAAGTAATTATTTCTGACTGGATCAACAACCCTAACAGCCTGTTAAGCACTGATACTGGCTACTTATTACGCCATGTTAATGGTCGTATGGTCAAAAGCGATGAGCACGAAACCTTTTTCTTTGTTGAAGATGATGGGCGTATCTATGAGGATGGTTACTCTTATGAAGCCCAAACTGGTTGTATCCCTGCGGAGCTGGTGGACGTAACAGAAGATCTGCGCAAAGCATGGCTTGAACAGCAGCAGCGCGGAGATGATTACGTAAACACCTATCAGGAACGCCAGAACGCGCGTCTTGCCCGATATATTGCTCGTGCAGAAAAAGCCAGAAAAGAAGGTGCGGTAGCGCATAAGCGAGCGCATGACCTGTTGGATGTGATCCCGTTAGGCCAGCCGATTTTAGTTGACCATTATAGCGCGAAAGGCCATCGCCGCCGTTTGTCTAAAGCTGATGCGTTATTAAGAAAAGCGTTTGTTGAATGCGAAAGTAAAGCATCACACTACGAGAGCAAAGCCGCAGGTGTTGGTCGTAATGGAATTTCGTCTGATGATCCTGATGCGCTATTTAAGTTGCTTCGTAAACTGCAAGGCTGCATGAAGTCACACGTCAAAATGAAGGCCGCAAATAAGGCCATTCGCAAATACAAAAAAGACCAATTACAGCAGCTTTCTGCATTAATCGATCTCAGGTTTACAGAAAGCGAAGCCAAAGAGTTACTGGCCGGAGATTTCTGTGGGCGCATCGGATTCCCTTCATACGTACTGAGCAACAATAACGCCGAAATCAAACGACTACAGAGCCGTATTAAGGAGCTTGAATCGGTCAAGTCTGTAACAGGAGCACAGCGCGAAGAATACGACGGCTTTTCTATGGAGATAGATCCAGAGGATAACCGCATCCTGTTTTATTTCCCTGGCAAACCAGAGGCAAACATTCGTTCGCTGCTTAAATCACGCGCCTTTAAGTGGAGTCCAACCCGTAATGCATGGGTTCGCAAGATTACTCCAAACGCCCTGGCTGATGCCCGATATCTGAAAGAATCGCTATTGAAAGCCTGACAGTAAGCCTACGGCGGGATGTCTCCCGCCGTATATAGAATTATATATTTATATAAATGTATAAGGACGCCTCGACAATGAAACGCAAAATTATTAACCCCCAAGATGTGATTAATTTCCTGACCGATCACCCATGTTCAAAAGTGGACGTAATCGCGGAGCACATTGGTGTGTCGCAGAACTCTATGCGTTGCAGACTGAGAAGCATGGTTGCCGAAGGACAGATAACAACCAGGAAAATAAATGGTTGCCTGTACTACTCCGCTAAACCGGAATTGCCATTTGGCATGAATCCTAACTCCATGTTGTTTAACGCCTTATTAGCCAAAGTTAAGCCGTTGAGAGGGGCTGTGGCATGAGCATCAAAACCCATACCGGAATAATCATCACCATTGATGGTGAGAAAAAAGTGAAGTTACGCGAAACGCCGACAACTTGGTGTGTTGGTCCGAAAGAAACATATCGCAAGGAAGATGGGCGCCGTTGTGGGTCGCCACTTTCCAGCCGTCGCCTCCTTTTGAGCACGATAAAACCTATCGGGCAGGTTGAGCAACCAACGACTCCGGTAACGAAGATTTCAGACAAGAGTCTGGCAAACCTGATCGCCGATGCGGACAAGGTGCTGGAGCGGAACACCCCCGTTGCAGATGAGGAATGGTGGCAGGATTTCCGAGCCGCAATGCTAGAGCTTCAGGAACGTCGTCGGGAGGAGTTGAAGTGAGCAAGAAAAATGCCGGATGGGTCAGGCCAATGAAGGCGAATAAACATCATTATTTTAATGAAGGTGAAGTAACCAGCATTTGCGGCCGTTGGATGTATTTTGGTGATTACCGTGAGCCAGACACTTTTGAGAGTCCTGATGATTGCGTGTCTTGTCGCCGGAAATTGAACAAGGTGGCTTCTAAATGAAAGAACGTGGTGTTGTTTTTAATGACGATATGGTTAGGGCCATCCTCGAAGGAAGGAAGACGCAGACTCGCCGACCTGTAAAAAATGTCAGGGCCGATAACTGCCTGGTTATCCGTAAACCGACAAAGAAACGCAATGGTGTCTATACCCACGTTATGGATGCACCTGAACATGGTTTATGCCCGTTCGGTAACGTTGGTGATCGCATATGGGTCCGTGAAGCGTGGGCGATATTAGGCAATGAGGATGGTTGCAGTGTGGACTGGAACGACAACCTTTGTCGTGGCGATGAGAAGAACGCAGCAAGGATTTATCGGGCCAGTTGTGAGCAAAAACCGGGGGATTATGGCTTATGGTCGATACCCGATGATGCCGACTGGAAGCCTCACACTGTGAATGAAAAGTTTGATGGTGGGTGGCGTCCATCAATTCACATGCCGCGCTGGGCTTCGCGTATTTTGCTGGAAATTACCGACGTGCGTGTGGAGCGGCTGCATGACATGAGCGAGGCAGATGCTAAAGCAGAAGGCGCATCTCCGGCGACGTACAAGATTACACCGCCGGAAGCTGTTTATCGCGTTGGCTTTGGTGATATCTGGCGCGGTATTTACGGGCAAGAGAACTGGCTATCTAACCCGTGGGTATGGGTAATTGAGTTTAAGCGTATTCAGGAAGCATAACTATGAGCAAATCACTTAACGCACGCTGCATCCGTCGCTGGACCGTCGAATTTAAAGGCCGCTGCGACTCAAAATATAGCCCGTATTGGCGTAAGCGCGACCTGCGGGGGTACATCCGTGAGGTTGCACTGAACACCGCGGATTGCATGGTCGAGCGTATGGCCGAGGATAATGCGATGGTAGATTTTCAGGGGGCTAATCGAGGATGGTCGCCGGAGTTCTCAGCCTGGTACCACGAACGCCGTGAACAGTATCTCAAAGAGGCGCGCGACCATCTGAACGAAGACGCCACCAATGACGAGGTTGACGAGGAGATTCAGAACGAGCTGGAGGCCTGGAATGACTAACAGCACAGCAATTAACTATCAGGCACTGCGTGATGCGGCAGTAGCAATAGAAACAGAACCTACGCATCAAAATTTTGTGGCGTTTCGTATGGATTTCACGCCATCGGTGGCACTAGCACTACTGGATGAAATTAAGCGTCTGGAGGACGCAAATATTGATGCTATGTGCCGGATTGCAGAGCTGGAGGCCTGTCGTGCGGCGCTGGCGGCGGAGAATGCAGGGCTAAAGGCGATATGTGATGACCGTCGCAGGTTCATCATGAATGGGGTGCAGATGGGTTATATCAAGGTGCCAACAGCGGAAACAGATCCAGACCTTGAGACAATTCGCATTGCTATATCACCACAAAAGCCCATTCCAGCCACCGATGCTTTCCTGGCTGAAATTCGTGCGGAAGCACGCAACGAGGGGATTAACTATACCGCAAGCCGCCTTGCTGCTGCGTTCAATCACGGATTTATCAATAAGTCTTTACGTGAAGTTTTCGACGTTACACGCATGATTCTGTCAGCGAAAGAAGAGTTGGCTAATGAACCGCATCCGATTGATGGCCTGTCTGGTGAATATGCGGAGAAATCCCTTGAAGAATGGGCGGAACAGATTCGCAAAGGAGGCAACCAGTGAGTAATTCCGCACGGCTACAGCTTGGTTTTTCACCGCTATCAAAAACCATCGTGCTGGCCAAAATGCGCGATTTAGGTGACGGAATAAAACGCCGTGTAGGCAATGATCGCGGTCGTGATGTAACCAACGAGGCCGCACAACTCGTTTGGCATCTTGTCATGGCAGAAGGCGGTGAAATCAATTGGGAGCTGGATGATGGTTCTCGCATGGTGTTAAGGGCAGAAAAGCAGGGGGCAAACGATGAAAAATCGTAAAGCAAAAATTCTTTTGACCTGTAGAAATGCTCACGGCGTCCAGCAATGGTTAAAACTCAGTAACCGCAGAATGGGGCTGTTCACAAATACGGCTGATATTGTGATGTGTTCACTTAACAAGCCCAGCGCGGCGCAAAACCGCTGGAAAAACCACTTGCGCACTAAAGGAGAGTGATGTGACCACTTTTACCGACAAAGAAATGATTAAAGAAATCAAAGAACGTATCAGCAGCCTGGACGTACGAGACGATATTGAGCGCCGGGCTTATGAAATAGCGTTAGCCTCGCTGGAAGCAGAACCGGTGGCATGGACTGATGACGAGGAACTGCAAGATGTCAGGGAGTATGGTTTTGGTGAGATATTTCAGTGTCCGCCAGATAAATACGCAGACTCGCGTCGTGTAATCCCGCTGTATCGCGAGCTGCCAGCACCGGTAGTGCCGGATGAAATGTATTGGCAGGATGCGCCAGTTGAAGGCAGCAGCAAAGCGGCTGCATACGCTACAGGCTGGAACGCTTGCCGCGCAGCCATGCTTCAGGGGAAAGGGAAGTGATATGGCTACTTTTACCAAAGAGCAATTGATTGCCCATATTCGTGAACGTAAGGAAGCGCGCCAGAGAATGTTGGATACGGTAACTATTAACCCCGGATTTCGTGAATATCTTGAAAGAGAGCTTGCTACAGATGAAATTGCACTGGCATCCTTGGCATCTGCACCTGTTGCATGGCTAGTTGGAGGGCGTTTGTTCACAACTGAGATAGCTGCGGGGATGTACGCTAGTGAGGTGAGGAAAGCAGTTAAGCCGCTATTCTTTTCTGCACTACTGTGAGTATTGTTTTTTTATTGATCGATTAACCACATTTTGAAGGTTTTTTATGGGAAAACCTTGTTTTAGGTGGTAACTGGGTGTAGTGTTTCATTTAACGTAGTAAAACTGCGTTAAGCGATTACCGCGTAATTTGTTGCTTTATGAAGCCCTGCCTTTTTCGGCGGGGCTTTTTTTTTAACGAGGATTTCAATGTCAGCAGAACCAATTTCCGGTACGGCCGTTGCTGCTGGTGGCCTGATGGGTGCCAGCGTTTTTGGTATTGCAACTGGTATTGATTACGGCGTTGTATTCGGGGCATTTGCTGGCGCTGTTTTCTATGTTGCTACAGCGGTGAATATTAGCCGTCTCAAGCTGATTGGCTATTTCTTTACATCGTTCATTGTTGGGGTGATTGGAGCGCCGTTAGTTGGCTCATTTCTTGCCAAATGGACCAGCTACAACGATCGTCCTCTTGATGCGCTTGGTGCGGTTATTGTGGCTGCATTGACAATTAAAATCCTCACGTTCGTAAACAGCCAGGATCTCGGTAGCATCTTTGGAATGCTTTCCCGCTTACGTGGAGGGGGTTCAAATGGTAAGCAGTGACCCGTCAGCACTGATTAATGCGGTGCTTTGCACAGTAATAGTAATGGCGCTGATGCTTTATCGACGGAAAGACTCCAGGCATCGTCCATTTGTTTCCTTTCTGGCTTATATCTACGTCATTGTATACGCCAATGTTCCCTTCCGTTATGTGTTCGGTCTTTATCAAGAATCCCACTGGCTGGTGGTTATTGGAAATCTGATTATCTGCATCGTTGTTCTGTATTTCAGGGGCAATCTGGCGCGGATAGTTGACGCATTAGGATTTAATCATGACCAAAGATGAGATTTTTAACAGCATTCTTGGAAAAGAGGGCGGCTATGTGGATCACCCTGACGACAAGGGAGGCCCAACAAAGTGGGGCATTACTCAGAACACTGCCCGTGCTCATGGATACCGTGGCGATATGCGCGATTTAACCCGCGAACAGGCACTAGAAATCCTTGAGGCTGATTACTGGTACGGACCACGCTTTGATCAGGTGGCCGCATTATCCTCTGATATTGCCGCAGAGCTGTGTGATACCGGTGTGAATATGGGGCCAACAGTGGCGTCCAAAATGCTTCAACGCTGGCTGAATGTGTTCAATCTGCGTGGGAAGCTGTATCCCGATTTGGATGCAGATGGACGAATCGGTCCACGTACCATTAATGCGCTGCGTGCTTATCTTGGGAATCGGGGAAAAGACGGCGAACGGGTGATGCTGACGTCGCTGAACTGTACGCAGGGCGAACGCTATCTGGAGTTGGCGGAGAAGCGCGAGGCGAATGAGTCGTTTGTCTACGGCTGGATGAAAGAGCGAGTGGTGGTATGACTGGTTTGAAGGCCGTTTTGTCATTTATTGGCACAATTATATTGGTTGCATTCGGCGCGTTTGGTTTTGGTCGTATGAAGGGGCGAGAAAAGGCCGAAGATGAAGCTGAAAAGCAGCGCATTAATGAGAATGCAGCCGCCGTAAAAGCCACTGCGGAGCGGCGTATAGAAGTGACAAAAGAGGTGGGGAATGTACAGCAGAGTGTTAACCATATGGCTGATGACGATGTTGATCGCGAGCTGCGGGAGTCGTGGAAGCGTCCCGGTGGTGGTTGATACCGCCTGTGATTGGGTAAAGCCCATCTACCTGACTGATCACGACATCGATGTTATGGACCGCCAGACAAAGAAAGATATTCTGGCTCATAACAGGGCATGGGAAATCAACTGTCCAAAGTAATATATATTTCTATAATTATATAAATATATAGTTACAACATTCTATGCGCTTTTCTCATGGGCGCACGCATCAACCATGTTTGTCTGATATGCCGCCGCGCCCAAAAATCCTGAATTTATTGGCTGGGATTTTCGTGCGCGGCGCCACACCAGACAAACAAATCAAATATGGCCCCTTAGCTCAGTGGTTAGAGCAGGCGACTCATAATCGCACGGTCATCGGTTCAAATCCGGTTGGGGCCACCAATTCACCCTCACACATAAAGATAAGCGCGGTGGAGTTACTTCTTCGTGCTCATCTTTATGCGTGCCTGGTGCACATTTCGGGAAGCCGTTGGTTAGTGAGTACAGGCAGGGCCTGTTATCCGCAAAGGGGTAAAAGCTGGAGCGGCACGGAACTGTAGCCGTGTTACCAAAACAGCGTTGTCGGGCGATATCCGGCACACAACAGGCAAGGGTATTAATCAGTCTGGTTAGTGCCCTTTTCGTTGTGTCTGCTGTAGAGCTGGCCAGCGTTATGACTACCTGAGCGCCGGAGACATAACTAACATGGAGGCAATTGCATTGTTTAATCTGATTTATGCAGATCCCCCCTGGGAATACAAAGACAAGTGTAAGGATGGGAATCGTGGCGCTGGTTTTAAGTATCCAACGATGAAAGCTGAGGAGATTGCTCGTATTCCTGTCTGGCAGCTTGCTAATCCTGAATCATGTTTGTTGGCCATGTGGTGGGTTCCGACTCAGCCAGAAGAAGCGTTGCTGGTGGTGAAAGCATGGGGATTCAGGCTTATGACCATGAAGGGCTTCACATGGAACAAATGTGGTAGCCGACAACCAGATAAGCTGGTGATGGGAATGGGGCATATGACTCGTGCAAACAGTGAAGATTGCTTGTTTGCGGTAAAAGGCAAACTGCCAACCCGTCTTGATGCGGGGATCATTCAGTCGTTTACATCGCCTCGTCTGGAGCATTCTCGGAAGCCTGATGTGGTTCGTGACAAGCTGGTAAAGCTGTTAGGCGATGTTCCTCGTATTGAGCTGTTTGCTCGCGGTGATTTACCTGATGGCTGGCATGGCTGGGGCAACCAGTGCAACGGAGGTATCCAGTTGCATGATGCTCTCTGGCAAGTGGTATAGAATTATATAATTATATATTTATATAAAAAGTGCTTTACAGGTGGGAAAAAATTTCCTAAGGTTATACCCGAAACCGAGCGATACCCGCCCTGGTTAAACCGGAGATAACCCGATGA
>NZ_SZVK01000062.1:0-21711 GCF_005280595.1 Escherichia sp. MR
CTGATAGAAACAGAAGCCACTGGAGCACCTCAAAAACACCATCATACACTAAATCAGTAAGTTGGCAGCATCACCAAAGATGCTTATGTCAATGGGCAAAAATATCGCACAACAAACCGTAATGGAGTGGTGGTATACGACGGAATGACACCTTATCGGGAAAATCACCTGATGCTGGATGTGTCGCAAAGCGATAGCGAAGCAGAATTACGTGGCAACCGGAAAATTGCCGCCCCTTATCGCGGCGCGGTCGTGCTGATTAATTTTGATACCGATCAGCGCAAACCCTGGTTTATAAAAGCGTTAAGAGTGGATGGACAACCATTAACGTTTGGTTATGAAGTTAATGATATCCATGGACATAATATTGGCGTTGTCGGTCAGGGAAGCCAGTTATTTATTCGCACCAATGACGTACCGCCATCGGTTAATGTAGCAATTGATAAACGACAAGGACTTTCATGCATAATCACCTTCGGTAAAGAGATTGATGAAAGTAAAAATTATATTTGCCAGTAATAGTCAGGTGGTTCTATGAAAAATCGCATAATGTTATTTATATTCATGATGATGGCTATTCCTGTGAGTTATGCGGCATGTTATGGAGAGTTGTCGGCGCAGCATAATTTGGTTGTTCAGGGAGATTTTGTGCTAACTCAAACACAAACGGCGACATATGAGCATAATTTTAATGACTCGTCATGCGTGAGTACGAATACCATCACCCCCATGAGTCCGTCGGATATTATTGTTGGACTTTATAACGATACCATTAAATTAAATTTACATTTTGAATGGACTAACAAAAACAGCATCACATTATCAAATAACCAGACCAGTTTCACCAGTGGTTATTCAGTAACGGTGACATCGGCAGCCAGTAACGCGAAAGTGAATGTTTCTGCAGGGGGCGGCGGAGCAGTGATGATTAATGGTGTCGCGACATTATCCAGTGCTTCATCCACAACGCGTGGAAGTGCTGCAGTGCAATTTTTACTGTGTTTGCTAGGAGGAAAGTCGTGGGATGCATGTGTGAATAGCTACAGAAATGCATTGGCACAAAATGCAGGTGTCTATTCCTTTAATCTGGCATTGTCATACAACCCGATAACAACGACCTGCAAACCTGATGATTTATTAATTACTTTAGAGAGTATTCCCGTTTCACAATTACTAGTCACAGGTAACAAAACAACAATAAATAGCAAGAAAGGGGATATTATTCTGCGTTGTAAAAATTTATTAGGTCAACAAAATCAAACATCACGGAAAATGCAGGTGTATTTATCAAGTTCTGATTTGTTAACCAGTAGTAACACGATACTGAAAGGTGCGGAAGATAATGGCGTAGGATTTATTCTTGAAAGTAATGGTTCACCAGTCACACTTTTAAATATCACTGACAGCAGTAAAGGATACACAAATTTAAAGGAAATTGCGGCGAAGTCAAAAATTACAGATACAACAGTCTCAATTCCGGTAACAGCCAGTTACTATGTATATGATAAAAATAAAGTTAAATCTGGCGCACTGGAGGCTACTGCCTTGATCAACGTGAAATACGACTAATAACAAGTAAGACGAGCAAGTGGCTAATAATAAAAAATAACAAGGTGTCTGCATTTCCCCCTCATGATGAGGGGGCTTTTTTTAGCGATGGTAGAATATTTCGCCGTCGTAGGCTTTAATGATTTTACCGTCAGTGTCGTTGATCAACACATATGCGCCACCCATATAGGTCCAGTGAGTTCCGGCGTCAGGGGCAGGCAGGTTACGTAACTGCCACTGCTTAATATTGTACTCATCGGTGCGGTACATCTCTGGAACGGTATCGCCTGGTTTGAAATGCTTGAAGTCAGCGATGAAACTGCTCAACTCATACTTTGAAATTCCAGAGGCATTGGTCGAACCCGCAGTGACCGGTGCGGCCCACGCTACGCTGGTTGCCAGCAACAGCGCACCCAACAATAACTTATTTCTTATGGTCATATACTCTCCACGTTGGGGATCAGCAAAATCAGTCGCATATCTTTCCTGTCATACAATATAACCGACAAGCGATATTTTGTTAGTGATCCCATGATTTCGTAAAAAGTGTAAATGAAAGGATGCTGTAAAAGCATCCTCATCGGGCGAAGAGTCAGCGGAAATAGCTGATTTAAGAATCATCCTGGGCTGAAGATAACATGCAAGCCCAAAGGATTGAGTTATCGCATTATGCCCATAAAGCCATGCACGCCCATATACACACCAACTAAGCCAATCAACAGACTGGAAAAATAGGGGGCTTTTTGGGCTAGTGTGTTAAATCCGCTCCAGCGTTTTGCCACTTGCTGGACACTGATTGCCGCGCCAACGCCCACGGTGACCAGTGTTAACGCAAGGCCAATACTGAAACTAACGACCAGAGTTGCTCCCAGAGTGAGGGCTTTCAGTTGAATACAAATCAGCAGCACAGTTATCGCTGCAGGGCAGGGGATCAGTCCGCCAGTCAAGCCAAACAGTAAAATCTGCCAGTTCGTGACATCCCTGCCATCAAAGCGTCGTTTAATGTCATTTGCGTGAGCCAGCTCATGGGCGTCCTGATATTCGACATTCTCGCCATGTCCGTGATGGTGATGATGTTCGTGATCATGATGGTGGTGCTCGTGATCATGCCCGTGCATATTCTCAAGCCAGTTTCGTTCACCGCGCCATGTGCGCCAGAACATCCATAATGCGGTGCCGAGAATGATGACCGCAGAAATTAACTGTAGCCACGGTTCCGTCGACTGCGCAGTAAAGCGTTTGCTGATCACCATCCCGCCAAAGGCAATCAACCAGACTACCGCAGTATGCGAAATGGTTGCTGCCAGTCCAAGCATCACCGCCTGTTTAATCGTACCTTTAATGGCGATGATAAACGCCGCCATCATTGTTTTTGAGTGCCCAGGCTCCAGACCATGAAGTGCACCGAGTAAGATGGCGCTGGGGATGAAGAACCAGGCGTTTCCTTGCTGAAGAAGAGTGGTAAATTCAGTCATGATAATAATTCTTAGTATTAAATGGATGCAGAGATTCTACTCCCCCCCAGTACATGATACTACCCCCCAGTAGATTAATAGTGCTATGATTTTTCATTATCTTGTTAACCAGGTGTTGTTATGTCTCATACCATCCGCGACAAACAGAAACTGAAAGCGCGCGCCAGTAAGATTCAGGGACAGGTCGTCGCGCTTAAGAAAATGCTCGACGAACCGCATGAATGTGCTGCCGTTCTACAACAGATTGCAGCCATTCGTGGCGCGGTAAACGGTCTGATGCGGGAAGTGATTAAAGGTCATCTGACGGAACACATTGTTCACCAGGGCGATGAACTAAAGCGTGAAGAAGACCTGGATGTTGTCCTTAAGGTGCTGGATTCGTATATAAAATAGTTTCGTGACGTTATTGTAATACTGCCGTTTTTCCTCGTTTACAACGCGCGCGCCGGACATTACCATCCTCCTCTGCGATTTATTATCGCAACCAAACGACTCGGGGTGCCCTTCTGCGTGAAGGCTGAGAAATACCCGTATCACCTGATCTGGATAATGCCAGCGTAGGGGGCCAAAATAGTCTTGAAAATTATGTGGTTGTATCTCTTTTTGACCATAAATCATGCTGTTAAGGTACAAAAAGGGGTCGTTTATGAGGTCAAGAACTCTCCCATACACATTTCAGCGAAACGGTAATTACTATCTACAAATCCGGCTTTCGGATGGTCGGATATACAAAAAATCACTTTTTACTGACAGTTATCGCGAAGCATCGGCGTTGATGATTGGCCTTACTCCGCACATTCCTTTCGTTAAATCACTCGCTACTCCGTTGCCGCAATTTAATAAGTTTGTTTCAAACTTGATCGCTTCGTCACGTAACGTAATGATTCCGTTGCCACTCCCTCAGCAATTGAACAATATTTCTAAAGAAGTTTTGCAGCTTCAACCACCAGCCAAACCGGAAAAGGTGCTAACACTTGCTGATGCGTGGGCTATGTACAAGGAGGAAAGAGGTCGAAATTGGACAAAATCGATCTCAATGGCAAATGAGCGTTATATGGAGGTATTGCTTGTTGTCTTGGGAAAAGAAACAGACGTAACGGCAATCACCAAACAAGATATTAAGCGAGTAATGGAAACTGTCGAAAACTTACCAAAGCGTGTAGTGCAACCGTATAGGTCAATGACTATTCAGCAACTAATCGAATGTGATGATGTGCTGCCAGAGGATTTAGTTGGTGCTGAGGCTGTACATAAGCACCTTAAAATCTACAAATCGTTATTCAAAACATTTCTGACTGAAAACAAAGATATTCTATCTAAGTCTCCGACTGATGGAATAGTAGCGGCACCATCCAAAGCTAGGTTTGGTGCATACAGTGCAGCAGAAATGAAAAAATTTGTAGGATGGGCACTAAAGCAGCCTGATGGATGGCAGAAGTGGATCACTTTGTTGTTGGCGTACACAGGAGCCAGAAGAGGTGAGATTGCTAAACTGGAGAAGTCGCAGATCAAATTTGATGAAGATAGCCAGCGGCACTATCTTCTGATCGCGGAAAGAAGGCTGGGTAAAACTGAGAATGCTACAAGACAGGTAGTGATTCATCCCAAACTGATTGAGTGGGGGTTTCTGGATTTTGTTAACCGCCAATGGAAAGAGAAAATCTTTTCGGAAGTCTCAGGTCGAAATATGTCAAAGATAGGTAAAGTTCTTTCAGATGTTCGTGATCAGCTTGATATTCCTTATCTTGATGATTATGGGCAGCGGCGCTTGGTGCATAGTTTCCGGCATACTATGATTTCTACTTGTTTAGCTGGTTGGGTGAGTAATTTGGCGCATCTGCAACAGGTGGTAGGTCATGAAAAGAGTGGAGTAGGGATTACCCAGCGTTATCTGCACACATTCCCACTTTCCACCGTTTGTTATGTGATCGATGGTCTTTGTTGGGAGACTTAGTTATTCGTGTATCCTTCTTAGTGTATAACCAGCTAATAATTTGTAGATTTTTATTGTCTGAGATCAAAAATTTTCACAACTAATTTACAATAATAACTTAAGATGAATTTAGGCTTAGTGAGTCTTCTATGGTTAAAAATTTAGGCAAAAAATACAAGTATGGCGATCAACCGATAAGAGCTATTACCATACAGATAATTGCTAATCAGTTTGGTGGGGCTGCAACGGCTAAGCAGGTAGATGATTATCTTAGAAAGCTATTTCCATCTTATAAAGATAATACTTGGCTCAATTTAATTGCTAATACAGTTAATTGTAAGCGGAGCTACTGGAGTTTCAACAAAACTGCCCGACGAACTGATGATGTAACTCATCGGCATCATAAGTATGACCGATTGTTCAAGCGTGGAAATATTTTTGAAATCTATCAACCATCTGTGCACGGTATTTGGGAATTATACCAGGATTTAGAAGGGATGTGGCGTTATCGTCAAGTAAAATCGGTTTTCGAAGAAGCTGTTGAGACGGCTGCAAAATTATCTTCAGTGGAACGAAAGCAAATTTTAGCGACAGAAAGTAAAATCCCGGAACTAATCGAAGTAACAACACGAGTTTATAAACGAAGCCCATATGTAGTTGCTGAAGTTCTTTTGAGAGCAAATGGAAAATGTCAATATTGTAAGCGAGATGCTCCTTTTCTAAAGGAAGATGGTACTCCATTTCTAGAAGTTCATCATATTGAGTGGCTTTCAAAGGGGGGGGAGGACTCTGTGGAAAATGCTATTGCATTATGTCCTAATTGCCATAGACAAGCCCATTATGGCGATCTGACATTACTACCTGTTAATAAATAGGCTTGATGAAAGTTCTATTTCTATATTTTTCAATATACAAATTTCCCCAAAAACGGCGTGAATATCACGCCGATCAATCATACTTCAGAACACATACTCAATGTGTAAACAGCCATCTCCCCATCGGGATTAGAAGGGCGTAATACAAATATCGGTATACTGCCATTGTCAATGTATGTGGCTGCAACCCCTCCGTCAGGTGTAGCATACATCTTTGCGATGCTTTTTTGACCTACAAAATCAAGTCTCCAAGTTTTACCGCCAAGATTTATGGTCATTTTTTTATCTTGTATATCAAAAGTTGAATCTACAGAAACTTTCTGACTTCCCGAGTCAATATGACCTTCCTGTATTGCTTTACAGGAAAAGGTTGTGGCGTGGCCCATCACTGGAATTAACAAAGCGGCAAATACTAGTTTTTTCATTTGTCTCCCTTGGTGTGTCAAATGGATGGTGATGCTAATAATACATGATTGATTCAAAATGTCACGATTAGTGCGTGGTTAATTGGTGCGTCAAATTGCATCTTTGTGCCATGCGAAAGAATCTGAGATACCTTTTTGGACAACGAGTAAAAGAGTTCCGTATAGCTATTGGCTTAAGCCAAGAGGCCTTTGCAGATCGGTGTGGTTTTGCACGTAGTTATATGAGTCGAATTGAGCGTGGTTGCTCTAATGCATCTCTTGATGCAATTGAGGTTCTGGCTGACGCTTTGCGTATTGAGCCTTGGCAGTTACTAGCTTCTGATTCAAGGAAACCTGATGATCAGGAGGTACTTGTTCCTTATGCTGCAGATGGGTCGTGTTTTCATCCAGGATTGGCAAGTACTCGCGATGGTTCGTTTAGAGTAGGGGAAAAATCAGCCCAGAAACGTTTCAGTTCGTTCAATGAAGCTCTCGAATACCTTCGTGGAATGGAAACCGCGAAGTGGCGTAGGCCTAATGCTAGTGGTAATTGGGGCATTGTATCTGCGGTTAAATGGGATCGACTGAATCAATAAGATATCAGTAATTTTCGGGCCACTCCACAAGGCAATAAGTGGCTTAGTGGTGATTATCGAAGGGGAATACAAGCGAGCACCTAGGCACCATTGCAAGAACCGCTCAACGCTGAGATCAGCAAGCCCCGATTTTTGCCGACCGTCCCTGTCAAATATCAAGGAGGCATTACGCCACCTGCTCTTTCTTGATACGTTGCACCGTCTGCGTGCTGACACTGAAATCTTTTGCTACGCTCCGAATTGAGCCACCATTCGCGAGAGCGGCAGCAATTCCCGCTCGATCAATTGCTTTTCCATTACCACGTTTTGCTATACGTCCAGCGGCCTTGGCTGCGGCGATCCCTTCACGTTGACGCTCAAGCATCATTTCACGTTCCATTTGTGCCACTGCTGCAAGAACTGTGAGCATCATATTCCCTGCGGGAGAGTTCTTTCCTGTCTTAAAGTCTTCTTTATGGAAATGCACAGACACGCCGCGCTTTGTTAATTGCTCTACAGTTGCCAGAAGGTCGGCTGTATTACGACAAAGGCGATCAATACTATGGACGTGTAACACGTCACCCTCCCGCACATAGTTCATCATTGCCTCAAACTGTGGGCGCTGAGTGTTCTTGCCTGACGCTTTATCTTCAAAGACTTTATCAAGAGTTACTCCTGCTAATTGACGGTCTGTGTTTTGTTGCACAGTCGATACCCTAATGTATCCAATATTAGCCATCTTCTTTTTTCTTCTGTATTGATTTGTGTGTAGTGATTATTGATCGTGTTGATTAGGTGTGTAAAGTACTTTTTTCACTACGAAATTCGAAGTTTTTTAGTGTGGTGATTTAGCCTGCCTTATCACTACACTTCTTGCATGAGAATCATGTAGTTACATTTTGGTAAAATTAGCAAGCTATTAAATTGTGTGTTTATTTTGAAAAAATAATTTTTGTTGCATTAAAGAAAACTTGTTCGACAAATAATAGGTTGATTTTTGATCAATAATTTCTGATAGTGCTCTGTAAGCCGCATTACACAAGGCGCAGCGAAAGTGATGTAAAAGTGAAGAAAGCTAACATTGCACTTTTAAACTACTTTTCATTGAATTTTTTAGTATGGAATTACACAGGGAATAGAGAGCATTATTCTATGATTTACACAGGGTAAGTGCTATGTGATAAATGGATGTAACGAAAGGCTAAAATTTACTTAGGGTAAAAGGGGAAATAACACAATTGGAAGTGGTTGCCTAACCGTTGGAAGTGGTCTCCGGTTTACCTTAGGTAATGAGTTCCACCAATACTATAATTAAATAATATTCTTTATACTATATATATGATCTTTTGCCTTCCGGCGTTAGCTCCACTCTCTGGCAAGCAGCCTTACTCCGCTACCTTTCGGGCTTTGTGGCTGGCCCGTTCCGCTCACACCGAAAGCAAAGCGTTACTTTCTTCGTGTAACTATCGTTGGCGGTAACGCCCACGAAGGAATACTATTGCGCTGTGCGCAGTAAGAGTAATCACCTAACCAATCATCTGATTGCTTACGTGTTAACTCTCTCTAACTCTTAATTACCCTCCTACATTTAATAACTCTGTTATTCTCTGTAGTTGTGTAATTACTCGAAGAGAGAGCGGCTAAAGCTCAATTACACTCTGCTTTCCTCGTGTAATTTCACTAAGCCTCAATACAATTTCACTTCCTACATTCTGTAGTCGTGTAATTGTTTTCGGTGGAAAAGCCAGAGGCGACACCGAAAGAGAATTCTGATCTTATTAATCTTATCTATCTTAGTTAATCTTCTTACTTATCTTACTTACTTTATCTACTTTATTATTAATAATAGCTTTATAAGCTCTCTGTGTAGCTCTCTGACGCAAGAAACAGAGTTCAGGAAGGGAATCACCTTAGAAAAGTGTTCTTTGCGTCATAATGTGTTTTATGAAGGATTCAGAGGTGTTTCATAACAGAGATGTATAGAGGATACTTTAGGTAATTAAAAATAAGGGGTCTAAATGCTTCTCTAACAGCATTAAGCAGGGTAGAGAATGGAAACCGCTTTGCCTACATATATAAACTCACTACAGGGCTTTACAGAGCGTTTTATAAAGTAACTAATCTAAGAACTCTCTGTTTTATATCTATCATCATCTAACAAATACAAAATAAGCCACTTAAATAAGCCACTTAAATAAGCCACTTAAATAAGCCACTTAAATAAGCCACTTAAATAAGCCACTTAAATAAGCCTCTGGCGAGCTAAACAGCCATTACATAAGAGAATGTATTGCTTTTATCAAAACTTCATTAGAACGCGTTTTAGAGCGTTTTAGCTGGTAATGAAGAATAGCACTACACAGGAGAGCACGAATCGCTAAGAAAAAATGTAAGCACATGAAAAGGTTCTGATTTTTTATGAAAAGATATTGACAAATGTTTATTTATATGTAATAATAGGTACTAGAGGGACAGAAAAACATTCTTCTCTAAATAATCAAAATCAATGCACTTTGAAGCCGTCAGGCTTGCAAGGTGTTTTTCTTTTAACTGAATAAGGAGTTTTTTATGAAATGGTTTATACCGGAACACGTCGTAGAGGCATTTAAAAAAGGTGAGTTAACACGACATCAAGTAGTAATGAATCGTAATATGGCAAGGAGTCGAGGTTATCCAGAGCGTGAAAAATGCTTTGACGATGCACTCAAGATTATTGATGAACTGCGTAAGGCAGAAGCAGAGAAAGAATAATAACAGGAGAGGAGAAAACCAAATGAATATTAATTTTGACTCTGCAACTTATAACGCGTTGTTAAATCGCGCAAAGGCAGAAGGGAAATCAATTCCAAAACTTGTTAATGAACTACTAATTACAGTCCTTACAAAGGAGGAACTAAATGATCAAAAATATCAAAACAATTGCCGAAGCGAAAGCCAAATGTCTAAATCAGAAAGATGGTAAACAAAAATATGTAGTTGTTGAGCAATGGTTGAAGATGTTTAAAAAATGGTACTCACCATCTGGTAATGAATACACCGCTACACTGCCAGCCGTTGAAATCTATAGCTATATAGCTGGATTCAATGAACAAGGGCAAGAATGTTACGCTACTCAAAAAACATTAGCTAATATTGGAATGGTTAGTGATCGTCAGGTACGCAATATTATAAATATGTTTGTTGATATGGGAGTTCTTTCTGTAGAGGCACGCCACGGTCAAACATCACTCTATAAAGCATTACCCTTTACAGATGCACATATTACAGCACCAAGAGAAGCGAAAGCCTCTGTAAATGCAGAAAAGCCACAGACAGAGCAAGTATCTACTGTTAAAGCTGTTCCTGAACAGCTTCCCCCTACGGAAGATAAAAAAACACTAGAAACAACACGCTCTATTCAGCAGGAAAAAACAGAGCTTCCTTGGGGCGGTGTCACTATTTGCAAACCGAATGGACAGCCAACAGAAGCAGCCCTTGAGTGGGCTTTAGCTGAAACGCAGGGCGATAACATAGAGGCATACAGGCTAATTTCAATAGTGGTTTCTGAATTTACAGGAAGAGAACATATATACACGATACCTGAGACAGAAGAGGACGATTTTGACATTCCATTTTAATAAGGAGGACTATGATCCAATATTTAGTAAAAAATCAAGTAGACCGCATTCAGTGTAACGACACCGGAAAACACACCTACGAAACGCTTGTTTACCTCTATAAAGGAAAGCCAACACCGCTAAAATATAGCGATGTGTTACATCGAGCAGGTTGCTCTGAGTCAGGTTTAAAATTCTGGCTGAAACAGCTATCAAATTTCGGTGTTATTGAAATGAAAGAGCTGTCTTTTTCTACATTCAACCTCAAGAAATTATAGAAAATAGAATTCATCTATTCCACGCTCTAATTCTATTTCTCTGTTTAATATAAAAGGAAAACATTATTATGGTAATAGCTATGTGGTGGTTGTTGTTTTTTATGCTCGTAGAAACATATGCAAGTAAGTCTGGAAAACAAAAATAATATATTGATGATTTGTTTTTTATAACTTCGTGGTGTCAAGTCCAGCAGCTTTGAGTCGCTCGGTAAGATTTCTCATTTTGCTGAACTCTGTACCAAAGCTGGCTTTAAGTCCTACACCTTCACAAAACTCTTTTGCCGTAACCTTTTTCAGATGGTCAGCATATTTGATCATCTGGAGGTGCATTTCCATCGTTTGGCTATTTCGTGGTGCGCTGCTAATGGCTTGCTTAATGTTCTCGTAGATCTGGGTTTCTGTCATTTTTTATCTCACCTATCAAATTTAGATAAATAATATAAATTAGCAAATTAAGATAATCAATAGTTTTTATCATCTGAATGATAGATGTTAAATGTTTCTTTTTCATTTCTGATATGGGGTACAAAATGGGGTACACAGAGAAGAAGCAATTAATGGAGGCGAGCTTGCATCTGCAAGCCACTTCCCCTAAGCTGGCACAAAATATAGAGATTCAACCAAACGACTCGGGGTGCCCTTCTGCGTGAAGGCTGAGAAATACCCGTATCACCTGATCTGGATAATGCCAGCGTAGGGAAGTCACAGACCATCAGGTCATTGCTTCTTCACGTTATGGCAGGAGCAAATTATGCAAGTCGACCTGCTGAGTCCGGCGCAATCAGCGCCCGTGTTACACCTTTTTCACCAATATTCCCCCCTTGTGCATTGCATGACTAATGATGTGGTGCAAACCTTTACTGCCAATACTTTACTGGCGCTCGGCGCATCGCCAGCGATGGTCATCGAAACCGAAGAGGCCAGTCAGTTTGCGGCAATTGCCAGTGCTTTACTGATTAACGTTGGCACACTGACGCAGCCACGCGCACAGGCGATGCGTGCCGCCGTTGAGCAAGCAAAAAGCTCTCAAACACCCTGGACGCTTGATCCGGTTGCGGTTGGTGCACTCGACTATCGCCGCCGTTTTTGTCTGGAACTTCTGTCTCATAAGCCAACCGCCATACGTGGTAATGCTTCGGAAATCATGGCATTAGCAGGCATCGCTAATGGTGGTCGTGGTGTGGATACCACTGACGCAGCAGCCAACGCGTTGCCCGCCGCACAAACTCTGGCACGGGAAACCGGCGCAATCGTCGTGGTCACTGGCGAGGTGGATTATGTTACTAATGGTCGTCGCACCGTTGGTATTCACGGCGGTGACCCGTTAATGACCAAAGTGGTGGGAACTGGCTGTGCATTATCGGCGGTTGTCGCTGCCTGTAGTGCGTTACCAGGCGATACGCTGGAAAATGTTGCATCTGCCTGTCACTGGATGAAACAAGCCGGAGAACGCGCCGTCGCCAGAAGCGAGGGGCCGGGCAGTTTTGTTCCACATTTCCTTGATGCGCTCTGGCAGCTGACGCAGGAGGTGCAGGCATGAAACGGATTAACGCTCTGACCATTGCTGGTACAGATCCGAGCGGTGGTGCGGGGATTCAGGCCGATCTTAAAACCTTCTCGGCACTTGGCGCTTATGGTTGCTCAGTTATTACTGCACTGGTGGCGCAAAATACCCGTGGCGTACAGTCGGTGTATCGCATTGATCCTGATTTTGTCGCCGCCCAGCTCGATTCGGTGTTCAGCGATGTGCGAATCGACACCACCAAAATCGGCATGTTGGCAGAAACCGATATCGTTGAAGCGGTGGCGGAACGGCTGCAACGTTATCAGATCCAAAACGTGGTGCTGGATACCGTCATGCTGGCGAAAAGCGGCGACCCGCTGCTTTCACCTTCGGCGGTAGCCACGCTACGTAGTCGATTATTGCCACAGGTTTCATTAATTACACCGAACTTGCCGGAAGCAGCCGCTTTGCTCGATGCGCCACACGCGCGTAATGAACAGGAAATGCTGGAGCAAGGACGTGAATTATTGGCGATGGGCTGTGGCGCTGTGCTAATGAAAGGCGGTCATCTGGATGATGAACAAAGCCCGGACTGGCTGTTTACCCGCGACGGTGAACAACGTTTTACCGCACCGCGCATTATGACCAAAAATACCCACGGCACCGGTTGTACGCTCTCTGCGGCACTGGCGGCGTTGCGTCCGCGCCATACAAACTGGGGCGACACCGTACAGGAGGCAAAAAGCTGGCTGTCGGCAGCGTTAGCCCAGGCAGACACGCTGGAAGTCGGTCACGGGATTGGTCCGGTTCACCACTTCCACGCCTGGTGGTAAGCGCCGTACTATAGCTGCTTTGGTTATTGTCAGCTTTTTTTGTGCTGAAATTCAGGGATGAAACCAATGCAGCTAAAAATCGTCAGTCGCAAAAAATTCACCGCCTTGTTATGCGCTTTGGGGCTAATTTCCATCGTGGCGATTTATCCCCGCCAGACGGTGAATTTTTTCTATTCGACAGCAATTCAGATCAAAGACTACATCCACTTCTACGGTTATCGCCCGGTTAAATCTTTCGCTATTCGCATACCTGCCAGTTACACCATTCATGGTATTGATGTTTCACGCTGGCAGGAGCGGATCGACTGGCAGCGTGTTGCAAAAATGCGCGACAACGGTATCCGCTTACAATTTGCCTTTATCAAGGCGACGGAAGGCGAAAAGCTGGTTGACCCGTATTTTTCGCGCAACTGGCAAAGAAGCCGTGAAAATGGCCTGCTGCGTGGGGCGTATCACTATTTTTCTCCGTCGGTATCCGCTTCAGTTCAGGCCAGATTATTTCTGCAAACGGTGGATTTTGCCCACGGCGATTTCCCTGCCGTGCTGGACGTAGAAGAGCGGGGAAAATTATCAGCAAAAGAATTACGCAAGCGGGTCAGTCAGTGGTTAAAAATGGTTGAAAAGAGCACGGGCAAAAAGCCGATTATTTATGCTGGTGCGACGTTTTATCACACGAATCTGGCGGGCCATTTCAATGAATATCCGTGGTGGGTGGCTCACTATTATCAACGTCGTCCGGACAATGACGGAATGGCCTGGCGCTTCTGGCAGCATTCCGACCGTGGACAGGTAGATGGCATTAATGGTTCGGTGGATTTTAATGTGTTTAATGGCACGGCGGAGGAGTTGCAGGCATTCGTTCATGGGATTAAAGAAACGCCTTAAATAAGAAGCAGTGATATACTCCCACCAGACTCTCCGGCAGGAAAAAGACAAATGGAACAAGCGCATACCCAGCTTATTGCCCAACTGAATGAACGTATTTTAGCGGCGGACAACACGCCGCTTTATATTAAGTTTGCCGAAACGGTAAAAAATGCCGTGCGCAGCGGGGTGCTGGAGCATGGCAATATTTTGCCCGGCGAACGCGATTTAAGTCAGTTAACCGGCGTTTCGCGCATTACGGTGCGCAAGGCGATGCAGGCGCTGGAAGAAGAGGGTGTGGTGACGCGTTCGCGTGGTTACGGCACGCAGATCAACAACATCTTCGAATACTCGTTAAAAGAAGCGCGAGGCTTTTCGCAGCAGGTGGTGCTGCGCGGTAAAAAGCCCGACACGCTGTGGGTTAACAAGCGAGTGGTAGAGTGCCCCGAAGAAGTCGCGCAGCAGCTGGCGGTTGAAGCAGGAAGTGATGTCTTCTTGCTAAAGCGCATTCGCTACGTGGATGAAGAAGCGGTATCGATTGAGGAGTCGTGGGTTCCTGCGCATTTAATTCATGATGTTGATGCCATCGGAATTTCTCTTTATGACTACTTTCGCAGTCAGCATATTTTTCCAAAGCGTACCCGTTCCCGCGTTAGTGCCCGAATGCCGGATGCCGAGTTTCAGTCACATATTCAGTTAGATAGCAAAATACCGGTGCTGGTGATCAAGCAAGTGGCGCTTGACCAACAGCAACGGCCAATTGAGTACAGCATCAGTCACTGTCGCAGTGATCTATACGTTTTTGTGTGCGAGGAGTAATTCCTCGCGCGTTGGCGCGCAATCACCGCCGCGATACCCGACAACCCACGATGCCACCGCATTACCCAGCAGCACTGCATCTGCCAGTGACAGACCAGATGCCAGCCCGGCGAGTACGCCACCTGCATGACTGTCGCCCGCACCAATCGTATCAACGACTTGCGTTGGAAATGCCGGAACACAGCCTGATGCATTGTCGCTGAAATACCAGGCACCTTCTTTATCCAGGCGAACGATCAATGGCGCGGCAAATTTCTCCTGCCACTGCTTGCCAGTCGTTGTTATATCTGTGGATAAACGAAAACGTTCGGCAGCAATTTCAGCCTCCTGGCGATTAAGCGACACCAGCGGTCGACAAGCCATGATGCGCACAAGTAATGCATCCGGGATATCGCCAATACGAGGGCCAAAATCAATAAACGGCGTCACGTCTTGCAGTCCCTCCAGCCAATCCACTAACAATTCGCCGCAGGGCGAGGCCAGTTGATAACCAGAAAAATAGAGCAGGCTACCAGGTGCAACGGTTAGTCGCGCCAGCCACTGGTGATTCCACTGATTTTCCACGCCGCTGAACGACATAAAAGTGCGTTCGCCATCCGGCTCAACCAGCGCCAGACACCAGCCGTTATCGCCTTCGGCGTTATCGATCAGGCTGATTAATCCCTCTTTTGCCATCCGGTTGCGAATAATCTCCGCCCACACCCCCTGACCGAGCGGCAAGGCATTACCCGCTTCGATCCCGAGGCGCTTTAACGCCACGGCAATGTTCAGCGCACAGCCGCCAACATTTACGCTCTGCTGTTTCAGTTCGATATCGCACCCGCGCCAGGGCAGGGCGTAAGCGTCGGCGATCACATCAATGACCGCCGCGCCAATCACCATAATCGGCTGACGCGTGGTTAATTCAGGCAGCTGCGTGTGTAATCGAGCACCGCTCATACCGCCTCCCGTTGTTGGCGATATTTCTCCAGCGCCGTGGCATAGCGGTTGAAATCAAGCTGATTTACCGCATCCAGTTCCGCCTTTAACGCAGGATCGATAGCATTTACACCATGCAACGCGCCGCAAATTGCCGTCGCCATAGCACCGATGGTGTCTGTGTCGCCGCCAAGATTGGCGCACAGGACGGCGCAGCGGTTAGGATCGGTTTGTGCCAGTTCAACCAGCGCAATGGCGCATGGAACGGACTCGATAGTGCTGGTGCTCGCGCCAACCACCTGGTAAAGCTGTTCGCTGGCGGATTCGGTGCCGTCGGCGTGACGAACAATCTTCAGCGCAATCTCCAGACGCGCCGCCAGTGAGGCGCTGAACGTGGTGATGCGTTTTTGTTGAGCATGTCGCGCAATCGAAGGCAGTGAATCAACAATCGCTGACCAGCTTTCTCCGTCAATGGCACGAGAAATCGCCCATGCGATGACTACCGCGCCTGCAACCGCCAGATCGGATTTGTGGGTCGGGCTGGATGCCAGCGCCACATCATCAATAAAGGAATCAACATTGCGCGCCGGAAGTAAACAACCCAATGGTGAGATGCGCATCGCGGCACCGTTGGTCACGCCATTGTTTTCCAGTTCAGCAACGGGCTTTCCGTCGCGAATGGCGTTAAGCGCAATTTTTGAGGTCGGGCCAAGCACGTTTTTGTTGAAAGCGTCGAAACGCAGCGCCCAGTCGAGAATATTACGCCCAATCAGCTCCGGGTCTATCTCGCCTTCACGTTCCAGCAGCGCATCCGCCAGACACAGCGCCATCGAGGTATCATCGGTGAATTCGGCGCGGTTAAAATAACAGGCCGCGTTATTCTCCTTTGGTCCAGGCAGAAATCGGTCAATCCAGCCAAAGTGTGCTTTGACGCGGGAACGAGGCCAAAGCTCGGAGGGCATCCCCATCGCATCCCCTAACGCCTGCCCGTAAAGAGCACCGAGAATACGTTCTGTTTTCATTTTGCTTCCTCTTGTGTCAACGCAATATCGCGATCATCGACCTTGATAGCCGTAATTTCGTTGTCTGATTCGCGGAAAAAAATCATGAACAGCACGGCGATAATGGCAATCATCACCGCGCCAAAAGTCCACATCCCGGCCCAGTTGAAAGTCAGTCCGTTTACCGGTTCCGGATAAGCGAACATCTTTTCCATCATCACACCGCCAAGACGATAGCCGAGCAAACTGCCGAAGCCCTGGCAGCAGAGCGTGATCAGCCCCTGCGCAGCGGTACGCATATGCTCGGGGGCTTTTTTATCGACATAGATGTAGGCGGTAACGTAGTAAAAATCGTAACTTACGCCGTGCAGCAAAATGCCGAGGAACAATAGCGCGTAGGTGAAATATTCATCCGCACTACCGTAAATAAAGAAGCCATAGCGGATCGCAGCGGTGACCAGACCAAGCAATAATACCTTTTTGATACCAAAGCGTTTAGTGAAAAACGGCAATGCCAGCATAAAGAAGATTTCAGAGAACTGGCCGAGCGTCATCCAGCCGGTGGCGTTTTTCATGCCGACTTCGGTCAGATAACCGTTGGCAAAGATGTAATAGAACGCCAGTGGCATCGCAAACAAGAATGAACAGAAGAAAAAGACGAGGAAGTTTTTATCGCGCAGCAGGATCAGCGCATCCAGGCCGAGCATGACTTTAATGTCCATTTTGCCGGTGCTTTTTGGCGGCGTGTCGGGCAGGAAAAACGCAAACACACCGAGCAGAGCAGAACTTCCGGCAGTAATCAGCAGCGGGATGTTAGTCGGTGAGATATCGGCATACCCCAGCATTTGCGGCAAGAATCCACATGCCAGACCAGAGGCAATCCAGCCGATGGTGCCCATCACACGAATGCGCGGGAAATCACGCTCCACATCCGGCACGTTGGCAAAAGCGATACTGTTAGTCAGCGCAATGGTCGGCATATAGGTTAGCGAGTAGGCCAGCAGTAACGGGAAGAACCCGGCAAAAGTGGTCTGTTGCGCGGCGAAATACATCAGCACCGCACCAGCGAACATCAATACCGCCAGCACTTTCTGCGCCGAGAAAAAGCGGTCAGTGATGGAGCCAACCAGAATCGGCGACAGGATCGCCGCAATGGCAGTACAGGCATACGACCAGCCAATCTCTCCGGCACTAAAACCACTTTTACTTAACCACAACCACAATGGCACAAACCACGCGCCCCAGATAAACCATTCAACAAACATCATGAACGACAGCTTTGCTGTTGTTTTCATCTTTTAATTCCTTCATGACAGGTAATGTAAGGTACGCGCTGACAATACCACCTAACAATACCTTTTAAATACCTTTGCGATGAAAACTTGACCGCTGTAACACTTTTTTTGATGAATCGAGCCAACAGAAAACGCTGAAAAAACATCCTGAGAATGGAAAAAATAGCCCGTAACGACCAGGATTATGATTGCCCGCAAAGGCGGGCCAGGACAATCCATAGCCGATATCCAATCGGAATTTACGGGAGCATAGTAATGACAGATATTGCGCAGTTGCTTGGCAAAGATGCCGACAACCTTTTACAGCATCGTTGTATGACTATTCCTTCTGACCAGCTTTATCTCCCCGGACATGACTACGTAGATCGCGTGATGATTGACAATAATCGCCCGCCAGCGGTGTTACGTAATATGCAGACGCTGTACAACACCGGGCGTCTGGCGGGAACGGGATACCTTTCCATTTTGCCGGTTGATCAGGGCGTCGAGCACTCTGCCGGAGCTTCATTTGCCGCTAACCCGCTCTACTTTGACCCGAAAAATATTGTTGAACTGGCGATTGAAGCGGGCTGCAACTGTGTAGCGTCAACTTACGGCGTGCTGGCATCGGTATCGCGGCGTTACGCGCACCGCATTCCGTTCCTTGTCAAACTCAACCATAACGAGACGCTAAGTTATCCGAATACCTATGATCAAACGCTGTATGCCAGCGTAGAGCAGGCGTTCAACATGGGAGCGGTGGCGGTTGGTGCGACCATTTATTTTGGCTCAGAAGAGTCACGTCGCCAGATTGAAGAAATTTCTGCGGCCTTTGAACGTGCGCATGAACTGGGCATGGTGACAGTGCTGTGGGCCTATTTGCGTAATTCCGCCTTTAAGAAAGAGGGCGTTGATTACCACGTTTCCGCCGACCTGACCGGTCAGGCGAACCATCTGGCGGCGACCATTGGCGCGGACATCGTCAAACAGAAAATGGCGGAAAATAACGGTGGCTATAAAGCGATTAATTACGGCTACACCGACGATCGCGTGTACAGCAAGCTGACCAGCGAAAACCCGATTGATCTGGTGCGTTATCAGTTAGCTAACTGCTATATGGGGCGCGCAGGGTTGATTAACTCCGGTGGTGCTGCGGGCGGTGAAACTGACCTTAGCGATGCGGTGCGTACTGCGGTTATCAACAAACGCGCAGGCGGAATGGGGCTGATCCTCGGACGTAAAGCGTTCAAGAAATCGATGGCCGACGGCGTGAAACTGATTAACGCCGTGCAGGACGTTTATCTTGATAGCAAAATTACTATCGCCTGATACGTTTTAAACGAACAGCACTGCCCCGTAGGTCGGATAAGGCGTTCACGCCGCATCCGGCATAAAACCACTCGCACTTTGTTACGGCTTCCCCACGGGAGGCCTTTTTTTTGTCTGTTATTGCTGGATTAATTTTCATTTTGTCGTTTTCGTGATCGTTATCTCGACATTTAAAAACAAATAATTTCATTATATTTTGAAATCGAAAGAAAACGACAGGATGTGAAAATGTACGTGGTATCGACAAAACAGATGCTGAACAACGCGCAGCGCGGCGGCTACGCGGTTCCGGCATTCAATATTCACAATCTCGAAACGATGCAGGTGGTGGTGGAAAGCGCAGCCAGCCTGAATGCGCCGGTCATCATCGCCGGAACGCCAGGTACATTTAACCATGCCGGAACAGAAAACTTACTGGCGCTGGTTAGCGCGATGGCGAAGCAGTATCACCATCCGCTGGCGATTCACCTTGACCATCACACAAAGTTTGAAGATATCGCTCAGAAAGTGCGCTCCGGCGTGCGCTCAGTAATGATTGACGCCTCGCATTTGCCTTATGCGCAAAATATTTCACGGGTCAAAGAGGTGGTGGATTTTTGCCATCGCTTTGATGTCAGCGTCGAAGCGGAGCTGGGGCAACTTGGCGGCCAGGAAGATGATGTGCAAGTCAATGAAGCCGATGCGTTGTACACCAACCCCGTACAGGCGCGTGAATATGCCGAGGCAACCGGGATTGATTCCCTGGCGGTCGCCATCGGCACCGCTCACGGTATGTATGCCAGTGCTCCGGCGCTGGATTTCTCCCGCCTTGAGGCCATTCGTCAGCAGGTTGCGCTACCGCTGGTACTGCATGGTGCGTCGGGACTGTCTTCTGCGGACATTCGTCAAAGCATTAACCTGGGAATTTGCAAAATCAATGTCGCGACGGAGCTGAAAAATGCCTTCTCGCAGGCGTTAAAACGTTATCTGACGGAGCATCCAGAGGCGACCGATCCCCGGGATTATTTACAGTCGGCAAAATTCGCAATGCGCGATGTGGTGCGCAAAGTGATTGCCGATTGCGGCTGCGAAGGCAGGGCATAACGCATCTGCCATTTAACAAGGAAAAACCATGAAAACGTTAATTGCCCGGCATAAAGCCGGTGAACATATCGGAATTTGTTCAGTCTGTTCGGCGCATCCGTTGGTTATTGAAGCGGCGCTGGCTTTCGATCTCAACAGCACACGCAAAGTGCTGATTGAAGCAACGTCAAACCAGGTCAATCAATTTGGCGGTTATACCGGAATGACACCGGCAGATTTTCGCGAATTTGTTTTTGCGATTGCCGATAGAGTTGGGTTTGCGCGCGAGCGCATTATTCTCGGCGGTGATCATCTGGGGCCAAACTGCTGGCAGCAAGAAAATGCGGATGCGGCGATGGAAAAATCCGTCGAGCTGGTAAAGGCATATGTTCGTGCCGGTTTCAGTAAAATTCATCTTGATGCGTCAATGTCCTGTGCGGGTGATCCTGTACCGTTAGCGCCAGAAACGGTAGCTGAACGTGCCGCTGTACTTTGCTTTGCTGCGGAAAGCGTGGCGACAGATGACCAGCGTGAACAACTGACTTATGTGATTGGCACCGAAGTTCCGGTTCCGGGCGGTGAGGCCAGCGCCATTCAGTCGGTGCACATCACAAAGGTAGAAGATGCTGCCAATACTTTACGCACACATCAAAAAGCGTTTATTGCCCGTGGCCTGACAGAGGCATTAACGCGCGTGGTTGCGATAGTGGTACAGCCTGGCGTGGAATTTGATCACAGCAATATTATCCATTATCAGCCGCAAGAAGCGCAGGCGCTGGCGCAATGGATAGAAAACACCAGAATGGTTTATGAAGCACATTCCACCGATTACCAGACCCGGACGGCGTATCGGGAATTAGTACGCGATCACTTTGCCATTTTGAAAGTAGGGCCAGCATTAACCTTTGCTTTACGCGAGGCGATATTTGCTCTGGCGCAAATTGAGCGGGAACTTATCGCGCCGGAAAATCGCAGCAGTTGTCTTGACGTGATTGAAGAAGTCATGCTCGACGAACCGCAATACTGGAAAAAATATTACCGTACTGGATTTAACGATTCTTTACTGGATATTCGTTATAGCCTTTCTGATCGTATCCGTTATTACTGGCCGCATAGCCGAATTAAAAATAGCGTCGAGATGATGATAGCTAACCTTGACGGTGTCGAAATTCCACTGGGTATAATTAGTCAGTATTTACCAAAGCAATTTGAACGCATCCAGAGTGAGGAACTCAAGGCGATACCACATCCGCTTATTATGGATAAAATTTTTGATGTTCTG
The DNA here is from genome assembly GCF_005280595.1 of Escherichia sp. MR. Taxonomy (NCBI): domain Bacteria; kingdom Pseudomonadati; phylum Pseudomonadota; class Gammaproteobacteria; order Enterobacterales; family Enterobacteriaceae; genus Escherichia; species Escherichia sp. MR. The sequence continues at coordinate 21,571 of NZ_SZVK01000062.1, forward strand.
CGCGCCTATCGTTACGGTTGTGCAAAATAATAAGGATGTAATATGACAAAGCTATTTGTTCGTAGCGGGTGATGCTGCCAACTTACTGATTTAGTGTATGATGGTGTTTTTGAGGTGCTCCAGTGGCTTCTGTTTCTATCA